>DZAT01000056.1:4740-11453 GCA_022736205.1 Thiomicrospira cyclica | reverse complement strand
CCTTCGTCTTCTAAAAACTTAATGACGATCTGAGCACCCGTCAACTCCACAAGCCTCTCCTTTGTATGCAATTGGCAGCGGTAAAAATTTTAGTATTGTAACGTAAAACCGTAAAGCGCCGCCATACACTTGAAAAAATAATAATACCCTACCATTCTTGTCAACTATTTAAGAGATGTCAAGCACTAATCAGTAAATACTGCTTATAGTGACGCATCTCACTAATTGACTCTTGAATGTCTTCGAGCGCTGTGTGAGCGCCTGATTTTTTAACCGCGTCTACCACAGGCTTATTCCAACGCTTTGCGACTTCTTTAAAGCTGCTCACATCGATGAGTCGGTAATGAAGATGGGCATCAACCTTAGGCATATAGCGCTCAATAAATTTACGATCTTGACAAATACTATTCCCGCATAACGGTGACACGCCCTTAGGAACATACTGCTGAATAAATGCGAGTGTTAGCGCTTCAGCTTGAGCTAAATCAATATCACTATTGCGGCAACGTGCGGTAAGTCCTGATACGCCATGGGTGTTTTGGCACCATTCATCCATGCCAGAAAGTACGTCATCACTCAGGGCAATCGCAATCACAGGACCTTCTGCGACCAAGTTTAATTGACTGTCGGTAATTAACGTGGCAATCTCCATGATGACAGACTGATTGACATCTAGACCTGTCATCTCTAAATCCATCCACACTAAGTTATCTGCACTCTGCATAACATCTCCTTGACCTGTTCGTATCGCTATCTCCTATAATGATCACATCAAACATTCACAGGAGTCTAATTTTGGATATTAACACCTTACTGACGCAATCTTGTCAACCTTTAAAAGCAGGCACGCCTGCAATGATTATACCGACCATCGAAAGTTATTTGAGCATAGTAACAGGCTGGCAAGCTGCTTTCGATTATAAAAGTATCGAAAAAGAATTTGTTTTTAAAAATCACTATCAACTGATGGCTTTTCTAAACGCAGTGGCATATCTTAGCCATCAACAGGACCATCATCCCGAAGTGTGCTATGGTTATAATCATACTAAAATCAAACTCACGACACATAGCGCTAAAGGCGTTACCGTAAACGATATGATTATGGCGGCACGCATTAGTCAGTTGCACCTCGCATGAGTAAACGCAAACTCTCACATCAACAGCAACAGCGCATTGAACAAAGACGCGAAGGTGATGCACATCATCAGGATGCGCGTTTAGGCTTGGTGGTGATGAATTCTGGTAAGAAAGCCGTGGTGCGCTTTGCAGATGGAACGCTGCACAGCTGCCACCAGCGCGCCAATCTTGCCAATGTGGTCGCTGGCGATCACGTCATGGTTTGGCAAGATGAAAATAATAATTCAGTTATTGAAAGTTTATTGCCGCGTAACAGCCTACTGTCTCGACCAGGTTTTAGAGGCGTGATTAAGCCCGTTGCAGCGAACATCGATCAACTTTTAGTGGTTATCGCACCTGCGCCTGGCATTGATTTAGACTTGCTTGATAGGAGCCTTTGCTATTGCGAGTGGCAGCGCTTAGATGCCATTATTTTGTTAAATAAAGCCGACTTGGTATCTGGTGAATATCGCGTTTATATCGATGAATTGGCGCACATCTACCAAAGTATTGGTTATCAATGGATAGAAACCAGCACACACACTCAAACAGGCTTGTCAGAACTTAAAGCAATCTGCAAGGACAAAAGCAGTGTCTTTTTAGGCAACTCTGGCGTGGGAAAATCCTCATTAGCCAAAGCACTACTACCCGAAATGGCTATTCGGACACAAACACTGTCCGCATCGACTGGACTGGGGCAACACACAACCAATAACGCGACACTTTACGATCTTGATTCTGGTGGCGTTTTAATTGATGCTGCAGGCATTAGAACGCTAGAGCTGGGTGAGTTCTCTATCGAACATCCTGATCGTTATTGGCGCGATTTTAGACCCTATCTAGGCAAATGTCGCTTCCACAATTGCACGCACACACACGAACCCGAATGCGCCATTATTAATGCTGTAGAAACAGATAATATTGCGTTACATCGTTATCAACACTATTTGCGCTTATTGCAGACAGAAGCACAAACTTAATGATTAGCATATCAAGCGCCTTGACATCAGCAGACAAATCCATTGTAATTACCAACGGCATAATCCATGTCATTTTCGACATACCCTTTTTAGGAGTTTCAAATGAAAAAAATCATCGTTGCTGCGGCGCTTTCTGTTTTGGCTTTGGGCACGGCTCAAGCTGCTGACGAAGCTGCTGGTAAAGCAAAATATGCTTCTTGTGCTGGTTGCCACGGTCAAAATGGCAAAAGCGCGTCTCCAGCTTTCCCTTCTTTAGCTGGCAAAGATGCTGCTTACCTTGAAGCAGCATTAAAAGATTACAAAAGCGGCAAGAAAAGCAATCCAATGATGTCACCACAGGCGAAAGGTCTTTCTGACGCTGATATGGCAAACTTGGCTGCGTTTTTATCTGCTCAGAAGTAATTTTGATGGCTTAATTGCGCAGGAAAGGGAGCTTCGGTTCCCTTTCTTGTTTTGTATGATTGCTTGACGCGATGATTTAAACACGGTTTAATGACTATATAACGGTTACAAAGGTATTGAAATGAAAACGATATGGATGCTTATTGCGGCTGGTATGTCTTGTTCTGCAATCGGTGCAGACATCAAAGCGGGTGAAACAAAGACCCAAGCTTGTGTTGGCTGTCACGGTGCTCAAGGCAAAAGTCTTGTGCCGACATTTCCTAAATTAGCGGGACAGCATGCGGTTTACATTGAGTCTGCATTACGCGAATTTAAAAGCGGTGAACGTAAAAATCAGTTAATGGCACCTTTTGCTGCTGGTCTATCTGAAGTCGATATGGCTGATATCGCTGCTTATTTCGAAGCACAAAAATAACGTTTATAAAGAGACAAGATCGCGAAAGCAAACCGAAGCTGTACATTTGGTACTGCGAGGTGATGCTGACAAAGATATTGCGTTTTTAACCGCCTATAGTTTAACAGGATAAAACGGAAACCTCCTAAGTTTCAGCTCTGCGTTCGAGTCGCGGTGGGCGGATACCTATTCATTTCAAGACGTTTTTTAACGTCTTTTTTATTGTCTGAAATTTATAAACACATTGGAGGACTATGGAAAACCGAGATCAGATAACAGCTAGATAAGAAGTTGCCCCAATGAATGATGAGTTGGGGCAATATTTGTCTCTCTTTAACGCAACATTCCCAACGCCATATCAACGCCGTCAATCAGTTTTGCCACGTCCTCTTCGGTGTTATAGACCGCGAAGGATGCACGAACTGTCGCTGGAACCTGAAAGCGTTGCATGACAGGCTGGGCGCAGTGGTGACTGGCACGCAAACAAATCTGCTCATGCCCTAACAAGGTTGCCATGTCTGAAGGATGTACGCCATCGACAATAAACGACACTACCGCCTCTTTATGCGCAGCCGTACCAATGATACGCAAGCCATCAATCTGTTTTAACTGTTCAGTTGCCAAAGTTAACAGCTTGTGTTCATGCGTAGCAATCACTTCCCAGCCAATACGTTGCACAAACTCAATGGCAGGTTTTAAAGCAATCACACCTTCGATGTTAGGTGTGCCTGCTTCAAATTTATAGGGGATATCGTTAAAGGTGCTTTTTTCAATGGTCACCGTACGAATCATGTCGCCACCACCCATGTAAGGCGGCAGACGCTCTAACCACTCGCGTTTACCATAAAGCACACCCACCCCTGTCGGACCGTAGAGTTTATGACCTGAAAAGGTTAAAAAATCACAATCCCATGCTTGCACATCAATCGGGGCGTGCGCAATCATTTGCGCCACATCGACCAAGATAGCGATATCGGTACGTACTGCACGCACACGGGCAATCATCTCGGCAACAGGGTTGATTGTACCCAATGCATTAGAAACCGCTGTAAAAGCAAACACTTTCACATCAGGCGTTAGCTGTGCTTCTAAATTATCGAGCAATAACTCACCCGCATCATTTAAACGAATCGCTTTGACACCGATACCCTTGTGCGCCAATAACTGCCAAGGCACCAGATTGGCATGATGCTCCATTTCGGTCAGCAAAATGGTATCGCCCGTTTGCAACAACTGTCCTAATCCGTTGGCAACCAAATTAATACTTTCAGTCGTGCCTTTGGTAAACACGACTTCTTCTCGCTCGCGGGCGTTGATGAAGCTGCGCACCACATCACGTGTCGTTTCAAAGTCAGCGGTTGCGCGCTCGCTCAGCGGATACAAGCCACGATGAATATTCGAGTAACCCTCGCGATAAAACCGATTGGCAACGTCAATCACCGACTCAGGTTTTTGCGTACTACTAGCACTGTCTAACCAGACCAAATTAGGCTGAGATTGAAAAATCGGAAACTGATTGCGAATGTTGTTCATACCATTCATGCCTGTTGAAGCTTATTGGCAATCGCCTGTTGCCATGCTAGGCGCACGGCCTCAACGGGCACATCATCTAGTGCCGCCTGTGCAAACGCCGCTGAAATCATGAGCTTTGCCTTTTCTGCTGGAATGCCTCGCGCACGCAAATAGAAGATTTGTGCATCATCGACATTACCGCTGGTTACACCGTGCGTACAACGCACATCATCGGCATAAATTTCGAGCTGTGGCTTACTATTCGCTTGTGCCGTTGGCGAGAGCAATAGATTGTTGGTTGACATATTGGCATCGGTTTTATCGGCACCCTTTTCAACCAGAATATCGCCATGAAAAACACCATTTGCCTGTCCACCAATGGCAAAACGATGCAATTGCTTAGAACGTGCATTCATGCAGGCGTGACGCGTGTGCGTACGCACATCTTGCGTCTGCTTGTTCATCGCAATTACGCCTGTTGCCACGTCAGATTCTGCATTTTCACCCGCGACTGTGACACTTAGTTGTTGACGCGAAACCAGTGCACCGACCAGTAAACTGCGCTGCATAAAACGTGCATCACGTGCCAAGATCACATCACGCCAACCAAAGCTATGCGCTGTTGTATCCGCATCTTGCCATAGCAAATGTGAACACTGTGCATTGTCTGCAATATCAATACTTAATTGAGTCAGTATCATCCCTTGCGCTGAACCTTGCTGAACTTCAATGACGGTTGCACTCGCATTTTTTTCAACATTAACTCGCATCTGCAATGACTGCATCGCATGGTCTTGTAGACCAATCTGACGAATAATAATCGGCTGAGTTAACGTTGTATTGCGTTTAATCGTCAACTGGTAATTGCCAGAAAGGCTGGCTTTTGCTAACGCATGTAGCGCATCAGTATCCCGATGATTGTCACAAACACGCGTAAGCGGATTTAATTCCAACCCCTCTGGAAAGTCAGTAGCTGGCGATGAATCCCTTGCACTAAAATAACCATCGACAAAAGTTAGCACCAAGCCTAATGCATGCCAGTCGAACGAAGCGCTAGGCAAGTGTTGCTCAGTCTGTGAGCTTGACAACAGTAATTCTTGCTTCCACAAGCCAGCAAGACGGGTATATTTCCAGTCTTCTTGACGAACATGTGGCATGTCCATGACTGCAAAACGCGCCAATGCTTCGACACGACAGGCTTGAACCGATTCACCATCTGCCTGCTGCTGAATCCAGCTATCGACCAACTCGTGCAAGCGGATCTGCGCCTGCAGCGCAGGATTAAGCAGCTGCTGCGAGTGCGTCATAACCCAACTCCTCGATTTGCGCAATCAGCTCCATGCCACCCGATTTCACGATACGTCCCTGATACAAAATATGCACCACATCTGGTGCAACATATTCTAATAAGCGTTGATAATGCGTTACCAACACAAAGCCACGCTCAGACGAACGCATCGCGTTCACGCCCTGCGCAACGGCTTTAAGGGCATCAATATCTAAACCAGAATCGGTTTCATCTAAAATACAGAGTTTTGGCTCCAGCAATGCCATTTGTAACATATCGTTACGCTTTTTTTCGCCACCCGAAAAGCCAACGTTCACGGCACGTTCCAGAAATTCTTGACGCATACCCAGCAGCTTCATTTTTTCTTGCACTAACTGAGAGAACTCAAACATATCTAATTCGGGCAAACCTTGTGCGGCACGAATTGAGTTTAAGGCAGTCTGCAAAAACAACTTATTGCTGACACCTGGAATTTCGACAGGATATTGAAACGCTAAAAACAACCCTGCTTGCGCCCGTGCTTCTGCTTCCATCTCTAATAAATCAACGCCATTCAGTAAAGCAGAACCGCCCGTAACTTCATAATCTTCACGCCCTGCCAATACGGAAGCGAACGAGCTCTTACCCGCACCATTCGGCCCCATAATGGCATGCACTTCGCCTGCTTTAATATTGAGAGTTAAGCCTTTCAGAACCGTTTTATCGGCGACGGTTGCTTGTAAATTTTCAACTTGTAATAACATAATTAACCTACACTACCTTCAAGGCTGATTGCCAATAATTTCTCTGCTTCAACAGCAAATTCTAGTGGTAACTTTTGAAACACTTCTTTACAGAACCCATTCACAATCATCGAAATGGCATCTTCTTCACGAATACCGCGCTGTGCACAATAAAACAATTGATCTTCACCAATACGAGATGTGGTTGCTTCGTGCTCAACCTGAGCCGTAGCATTCTGAATTTCTAAATAAGGAAAGGTATGCGCCCCGCATTGTTTGCCAATCAACATCGAGTCACA
>DZAT01000056.1:0-4640 GCA_022736205.1 Thiomicrospira cyclica | reverse complement strand
GATCCTGTTTCTGCCTGCGTCCACGACAATTTGCTACGAGCGCCCTTGCAGACACCACGTTTGGTAACAAAATTCAGAATGCCGCCCTCGCAGTTATCGTCTCCAGGATACCAGTTTTGCACGGTCGAATATTTCACTTCAGCATCGGCGTGCACAATGACCTCGACTACCGCAGCATGTAGCTGATAGGTATCGCGCACGGGCGCAGAGCAGCCTTCGATGTAGCTAACAGAACTCCCTTCATCAGCAATCACAATGGTGCGTTCAAACTGACCTGTTTTTGCTTCGTTAATACGGAAGTAGGTAGATAAAGGAACTGGGCATGTCACACCCTTAGGAATATAAACAAAGGTACCATCAGATGCCACTGCCGCATTCAAGCAAGCGAAAAAATTATCGTGATGTGGCACGACTGTGCCTAAGTACTGCTGTACTAACTCGGGATGACGCTGAACCGCCTCTGAAAAAGAACAGAAAATAACACCGTGTTTTTCTAATAACACACGTGATTTAGTGGTTGAAACTGATACTGAATCAAAAATTGCATCAACCGCCATTTCTGTTTCACCACCATCGTCACCTAACTGAATCCCTAACGCAGCAAAAGCCTTGGCAACTTCTGGATCAATTTCTGGTTCATCTGGCACTCCGCCCGCACTGGCACATGCATCATTGGTACAGCTACCACATTGTGGCGCTGAGTAATAACTATAATCCTGATAGTCTAATGGGGTGTAAACAGCCTTGCCCCAATGCGGTTCAGCCAGCGTCTGCCAGTGCGCAAACGCTTTTAAACGAAAGTCGAGCATCCATTGTGGTTCACTCTTTTTGGCAGAAATAGCACGGACAACACCTTCATTTAACCCCTTAGCAAAGGTTTCGACAGCTGTTGTGGTAAAAAAACCTTCTTTATAGGTCGCTTTAGCGCCTAACAAGTCAACAATTTCAACTTGTGTCTGCATCGACTTTCCTCGATTGTAAGCATCATTTAATAGTTGACTATTTTAGTCAACTTTAGACATTAAATCTAGTCTTTACTTATCGCAACTGATCTCGACATATGCTGAAATACCCAAACTTTAAAGTAACATGCTTAGTTGACGCCCCTTTTTTTCTTGGTCAACTTTAGACATTAAATCTCATCTTTACTGATTGCGACTGATTTCAACATCACCTCTAGTCTTTACCCATAGAGGCGCACTCAGCAATAGCCTTTGCTTGATCGAGCAGCCAAGCAGGATAACCGCCTTTGTAACGAGCCGCTCCTAAAGGATCGGTTAACGCCTCTTTCATATTGGGCGCTAACGCTTTTAACCAATCCATCGCTTTAGGCTCAAATTGTGGCTCTCGCAATACACAGCGTAACTCACCACCACGTAGTTGACGCTCTAATCCTGCGATCGAAGCCGCGCCGACACTTTGCTCTGGCGTAATTTGTACCCGTGCCCCCTGAGTCAAGCCAAAATAGCGAAAATAGTAACGCCAAGCATCGTGCATCACCAGCAAAGGAACCTGTTTGACGGGCGCAAATATCGCAATAGCCTCCTCCCTAGCGCGTTCAATATCTTGCAATAACTGCTGTGCATTGACAGCATAAACTTGCGCATGAACGGCATCACGAATCATCAATTCATCACGCAAAGCAGAAACATAAGCCTGCATCACAACTGGGTCTAACCACAGATGCAAATCCCACGCGCTATGATCATTATGTCCATGTTGCGCAGCCGTTGCTGCCAAAAAATTGATACTCGGCAAATCCGTAATCGCTAAACTGACCTTGCTTAATTGCGCTAGTGGCTTAACCAGCCAGCTCTCAAAATCAGGAGAGACCAGTAGCACCAAGTCTGCCTTGGCGAGTGCCTGACGATGACTCGGCAATAACTGCATCCCGTGCGGCGATTGACGACCATCGACCAGCAATACCGATTGTCCCACCCCTTGCAACAGGGCATCGGCAACCATTGCTAAAGGCGGAATGGTTGCCACTACGGTTACTGCTTGCGCTGGCAATGAAAATAACACTGCCACAAACAGCCAAACTCTGGCAAAATGACGCATTAAGAAAACCTTTTGTTATTGATAAAATATGATGAACGCGCATTATCCTGTCTTAATACAAGCACGTCAAATCGCTCACACATTCAACGGCACATCCTTATTTAACAACATTGATATGAATATCAGTGCTGGAGAATATTTAACCCTTATTGGGTTAAATGGTACAGGAAAATCGACGTTATTACGTATTCTGCTCAATCTGATCAAACCTGAGCGCGGCGATGTTTTGCATCAAAGCGGACTACGCATCGGCTATGTTCCTCAACGCTGGCAACCAGACAGTCAGCTGCCTATCACGGCAGAAGCCTTGTTGCGACTGAGTCTTGCAAAAAGCGATACATCAAACAAGGTAGAGCAGCTGATCGAAGTATGGAAGCTTAACGCTTTTGCTAAACAGCAAATTCACAGTCTATCGGGCGGACAATGGCAACGCTTACTCTTAGCTCGCGCACTCATTAACAACCCACAATTGCTCGCACTTGACGAACCGACTCAAGGATTAGATTTAAAATCTCAGCATGAGTTTTATCAACACATTACTCAACTGCATCAACAAGGCACCAGTATCGTCATGGTCTCGCACGACTTAGCGCATGCCATGAGTTATAGCCAACACGTGGTTGCCCTCAGCGAAGGGAAAATATGCTGTCAGGGTAGGCCGCAACACCTGTTGGAAAACCCCGAATATCAACAACGCTTTATTTGCGCACATCAACCCATTTGCCTACACCATCACGAATAAGAGACCACACGATGCCTGACTTTATGACACTCGCACTGGTTGGCGGACTCTTAATTACGTTGATCAGTGCACCTGTTGGCACCTTTATGTTGTGGCGACGCATGGCATACTTTGGTGATGCCCTCGCACATACCACGCTTCTTGGCTTAGGCATTGGCATTTGGTTACAATTACCGATTCAACTATCTTTACTGGTCGTTACGCTGATTGTTGCGATTAGCATCACACGTATTAAGCTGGGTAATACCTTAGGAACCGATACCTTTATCGCCATAGCAGCGCATAGCAGTCTTGCCTTGGGCATGTTGGCCATCGCCCTATTACCAGCGGGTAGAATCGATTTAATGGGTTATTTATTCGGCGATCTGCTCAGCCTAACAGAAACAGACTTACTGCTACTGAGCGCTGCCGCTGCTATCGGCATTACGACGCTGGTTTATCATTGGCGAGGCTTGGTGATGAATAGTCTCAATCCAGAGCTTGCACAACTCGCAGGATATCATAACGCCAAACTTAACCTGATATTAGCCATATTAATTGCCGTGGTGGTTGCAATTAGCACCAAGCTTGTCGGCGCATTACTGATGACAGCATTACTCATCACCCCTGCAGCCATTGCCAGACGTTGGTCGACAACACCACAAGGCATGATTATTGGTGCTGTTATTATCGGCTGGATTGCCATTGCAGCAGGTCTGGCTTTATCGTGGCACTACGACCTACCTGTATCGCCAGCGATTGTGTCGATTTTATTTGCAGGATTTATCATAAGTAGACTTATCGGTAAAAGACATTAGTACGCCTTTAAAAACTCAATGGGTGGGAGGTCTGGAGGAAGAGGTTATTTAAAATAACATGTAACACATTGATAAAACCTCTTCCTTCAGCTAAAAAACAAACTTAGAAAGTCTAAAAACCCGCGAAGCGAGGTTTTTAGAGGTTCCCCAAGCTAGGCGGCTGAGGCGTTTCGACAACCTTAGCTGCGTCTAATTGTAAATCAAACCAGCTCACCCCCCAATGCAAATGCGGACCTGTCGCGCGACCTGTTTTCCCTACGCGCCCGATTAACTGACCACGCTTTACCATATCACCCGCCTTCACGGTCATATCCGACAAGTGGACATAAATCGACTTAACACCCAACCCATGATCTAACAGCAAAGTCTGACCTGTTAATACCATTTTAGGATTCGCCAATAATACTTTAGCATGATCTGGCGCATAAACAGGTGTGCCTTCTGGTGCTGCAATATCCACGCCAAAATGTGGGCGGCGTGGCTGACCATTAAGCACGCGCTGCGACCCGTAGATGCCACTAATGCGCCCTGATGTTGGCCAAGCAAACGGAAACTGAGGTTCGACAAAACGATCACGCTTGGCGCGCTGTTGTGCAATATCCGCATTATTCTGCTTAATCTCGGTCACTTCTTGCGGATTAGGATTTACTTTGTTATTCGGCAAGCCATTAATCTGCTGAATATCATAGTTACGCGTTATAACGACCTGATTATGATAATGCACGACACCCTGTGCATCTTGCCAACGAATCTTTAGCTCAGTAGCGTCACGTCCAATACCAATCGTCGAGCGTCCTTTTGCCGAAACCATTAATTGACGATCATCAACCCATAATTGCATCGGTACAGGCAGTTCAACAAGCAACAATGAACCTTGCACCCACTCACCGAAAATAACCGTGAATGGCAAATCGGAAGCCAGCAATAGCGATGACCAAAATAACAACAGAAAAGATAAAAAAGACTTCATGGCTAAACTCCTGAAAACAAAAAAGGCAACACTTTCGTGTTGCCTTTTAATTTGGCGCAGCGGACGGGAC
>DZAT01000126.1 GCA_022736205.1 Thiomicrospira cyclica | reverse complement strand
CCGAGGTTTGCGTTAAAATGCACCGCATAACACGTCCACAATATCCCACACTTATAATAAGGAAAATAACGTGACAACAGCGACGAATGATGCTTTGCACGACAACCATGATCACGGCAGTTTTTTGTCTAAAAGACGCATTATTGCTCACCCAGGTTATAACCGCTGGCTGGTGCCGCCTGCTGCCTTAGCCATTCACTTGTGTATCGGTATGGCATATGGCTTTTCGGTGTTTTGGTTGCCGTTGTCGAAAGCGATTGGTATTAGTGCTGCCGTGCAATGTGGTGCTGACGTTGGTTTCTGGCAAGAATTGTTTACGACCGATTGTGATTGGAAAATTTCGACGCTCGGTTGGATGTACACCCTGTTTTTTGTGTTTTTGGGTTCTGCAGCAGCATTATGGGGTGGGTGGTTAGAGCGCGTTGGTCCGCGTAAGGCTGGTGTGATTAGTGCGCTGCTATGGTGTGGCGGCATGATGATTTCTGCGTTAGGTGTCCACTTACATCAATTCTGGTTAATGCTGCTTGGCTCTGGGGTGATTGGCGGTATTGGTTTGGGCTTGGGTTATATCTCGCCTGTCAGTACCCTGATTAAATGGTTCCCCGATCGTCGTGGTTTAGCGACAGGGATGGCGATTATGGGCTTCGGTGGTGGTGCGATGATTGGCTCGCCCTTGGCTGCTGAGTTGATGAAGTTTTTTGCGACAGACACCGATGTCGGTGTGATGCAAACCTTTATGGTGATGGCATCGGTTTATTTTGTCTTCATGATTGGTGGGGCTTTGTCTTATCGTGTTCCACCTTCTGGCTGGGCACCAGATAATTGGACACCGACTGCCGCAATGGTTGCTAACCCGATGATTACGCAAGGTCATGTCCATGTGAGTAAGGTGTGGGGTATTCCACAGTTTTGGCTGGTGTGGTTGGTATTGTGCATGAACGTGTCTGCTGGGATCGGGGTGATTGGTATGGCCAGCCCGATGCTGCAAGAGGTGTTTGGTGGTGCGCTGATTGATCTCGATGCTAAGTTTAGTGAGTTGGATAAAGCGCAATTGACGGCAATTGCTGGCGTTGCGGCTGGGTTCACTGCTCTGTTAAGTTTGTTTAATATTGGCGGACGTTTTTTCTGGGCGAGTTTGTCGGACAAGATGGGGCGTAAAATGACATACGTCGTTTTCTTTGTCTTGGGTGGCTTGTTGTATGCCAGCATCCCTGCCAGTGCAGGCGAAGGCAGTAAGCTGTTATTCGTAGGTGCTTTTGCGGTTATCTTGAGTATGTATGGTGGTGGCTTTGCAACGGTTCCTGCGTATTTAGCCGATTTGTTCGGTACGCAAATGGTTGGTGCGATTCATGGTCGTTTACTCACGGCTTGGGCGACAGCAGGTATTTTAGGACCTGTGGTGGTGAATTATATGCGCGACTATCAACTCAGCTTGGGCATTGCGCGTGAAGCCGTGTACAACCAAACCATGTATATCTTAGTTGGCATGTTATTCATTGGACTGATTGCCAATCTACTCATCAAGCCAGTTAATCCGAAACACTTTATGAGTGAAGCGGAATTAGCGCATGAGCGTCATTTGGCGCAAGAGCGTGCTGTTGCAACAGAGGTCGGATTGAGTGATCGGGCGTATTACACAGATAAACCGATTTGGTTATGGTTAGCCTGGGGTGCGGTTGCGATTCCCTTAGCGTGGGGCGTGTATCGTACCGCGTTAAGTGCGGGTAAGTTGTTTCACTAGTCTTCGTGCAGTCTTTATTAACCGCCCGAAGTTGTCTAGTGTTGTTCTCTTAAATAATCAATCGTAATTCGTCTCTAGTCACTGTGTTAAAATAGCGCTCATTCAAGAGATTAAAACGGGCAAGCAGATGTTTTCACAACAACAATACGATGTCATCGTGATCGGTGGCGGGCATGCAGGGACAGAAGCCGCGGCAGCGGCAGCACGGATGGGTGTTAATACCTTATTGTTAACACAAAGCATCGAAGGGCTAGGCTCGATGTCGTGCAACCCAGCGATTGGCGGTATTGGTAAGGGGCATCTGGTTAAGGAAGTCGATGCCATGGGCGGTATCATGGGCTTGGCAACCGATGATTCGGGTATCCAGTTCCGCACCCTGAATGCCTCTAAAGGTCCTGCTGTGCGGGCAACACGCGCCCAAGCTGACCGTTTGTTATATAAAGCATCGGTGCGCTATCGCCTCGAAAACCAACCAAACTTAACCTTGTTTCAGCAGATGGCAGAAGACTTAATCGTCGAAAATGGGCAGATTACGGGGGTGGTTACCGCCACGGGTTGGAAGTTTTATGCCCGTCAGGTTATTTTGACCGCAGGTACCTTTTTGAATGGCAAAATTCACATCGGTATGCAAAATCATTCGGGTGGACGTGCTGGCGACCCACCCAGTATCCGACTTGCCGAGCGCTTAAAAGAACTCAACTTGCCCGTCGGGCGCTTAAAAACAGGTACGCCTTGCCGTATTGATGCACGTAGTGTCGACTTTTCTGTGATGCAGGTTCAGGCTGGCGACACGCCTTTGCCTGTATTTTCGTTTATGGGTAATGTGGCGATGCATCCGCGTCAAGTACCTTGTTATATCACGCATACCAATGAGCGCACACACGATATTATCCGCCAATATCTCGACCAATCGCCGATGTATCAGGGGGTGATTGAAGGGGTAGGGCCGCGCTATTGCCCGTCGATTGAAGATAAAATTACCCGCTTTGCCGATAAAGACAATCATCAGATTTTTATCGA
>DZAT01000125.1 GCA_022736205.1 Thiomicrospira cyclica | reverse complement strand
AGGTGAATTATGGGACTTGAGAGATTCTTTAGCAACCCTTTTTTACAGTTTTATTAAATTTATTTATGAGACCACTAACAGTTGTGGTTTTAGCTTTTTACAGAACACTAAAACAACTCAAAACACCTTAATTTCGAACTAAACGTGCAAAGTTACGTTTGCCGATTTGATAAACAGCATCCTCACCAACGGGAATAACTTGATTAGGATTGTCGAGCTTTTCGCCATTACGCTTTAATCCACCCTGTTTAGCTGCCCGAACCACTTCAGAAGAAGAAGAAACAATACCAGCCGCTTTAAGTGCTTGGGCAATGGTCATTTCACCATCTACACGATAAGGAGCAAGATCAGTGGGCAGTTCTTTATTCTTAAAGCGTGACTCAAAGTTAGCCAGTACATCAATAGCCGCTTGTTCGTTATGGAAACGAGCCACTAGCTCTTGAGCGAGCTTTACCTTGATGTTGCGCGGATTGGCACCTGCATCAACGGTTGCTTTAAGTTCTGCAATGGTTTCTAGGCTTTCAAAACTGAGTAGCTCGTAATAGCGCCACATGAGATCATCAGAAATCGACATGACTTTGCCGAACATCTCATCGGGCGCATCATTAATACCAATATAGTTGCCAAGCGACTTTGACATTTTCTGTACGCCGTCTAAGCCTTCTAGAATGGGCATCATGAGAACGCATTGCGGTTCTTGTCCTGCATCCTTCTGCAGCTCTCGACCCATCAGTAGGTTAAACTTTTGATCGGTTCCACCTAACTCTAAATCTGACTTGAGCACCACCGAATCATGGCCTTGTAATAAAGGATAGAGAAACTCGTGAATAGCGATGGGTTGCTGATTACCGTAACGCTTCGAAAAGTCGTCGCGCTCAAGCATACGGGCAACCGTGCTTTGTGCTGCAAGGCGAATCATGTCGGCACCTGTGAGTTGATTCATCCAACTACCATTAAAGACCACTTCGGTTTTTGCTGGGTCAAGGATTTTGAACACTTGGCTGGTGTAGCTTTTGGCGTTTTCGACCACCGCTGCGGCATCGAGCGGCTTACGGGTGATGTTTTTACCAGTGGGGTCACCAATCATAGCGGTAAAGTCGCCAATCAAAAATAGGATGTGATGCCCAAGGTCTTGCAGTTGACGTAGCTTATTAATCAGAACAGTATGTCCGAGGTGCAAGTCAGGCGCTGTTGGGTCGAAACCCGCTTTAACGCGCAACGGCGTACCCTTTTTGAGCTTTTTAATTAACTCGTCTTCGATTAATAATTCGGCTGCGCCACGTTTGATAATGGCGAGGGATTGTTGGATGTGTTGATCGGTCATCTTTTTTCTCTGATTTTGTTATTTCGTTAAACAACTGGCTGGTGTGCAACCGCTGCTGTTGTCGTGAAGTTCTAGTGCGCCTGTTAACTGGCTAATATGGGTAAAGCCGTATTTGCTCATATATTTTTGTATGCCTTTGATGATTTTGCCTGCAATCATCGGATCTTTGGCGAGTGCTGTACCGACACCAACGAGGCTTGCCCCTGCCAGCATAAATTCGATAGCATCTTCGGCATTGGTGATACCGCCCTGCCCGATGACGGGCACATTGTGCGCTTTAGCGACCTGATAAATGTTATGCACCGCAAGCAAGGCAATCGGCTTGATCGCAGGACCTGAAAGCCCGCCTTGATTATTACCCAGCCGTGGCATACGGGTATGAATATCAATCGCCATGGCACTCACAGTATTAATAGCAGAGAGCGCATTTGCGCCTGCATCAATGCAGCGACGCGCGCTTTCCGCAATCGACGTTTGATTGGGCGACAATTTAACAATTAGCGGCTTAGTCGTGGAAGCGCGGCAAGCTTCAACCACTTTCGCAGAGAGATCAGGATCGTTACCAAAGGCAGCACCGCCTTTTTTGACGTTAGGGCAGGAAATATTAATTTCAATAGCGGGCACCGGGGTTTGATCGAAGGCTTGCGCTAATAAAGCGTATTCGTCGATTGAAAAGCCTGAAATATTGGGAATGAAATGTGGCTTGCCATCCCAACTCAATTTAGGTAACAAATCGCGAATGACGGCAGCAGCACCTGGATTTTGTAGTCCGATGGCGTTCATGAGTCCGTAGGGTGTTTCGGTGACGCGCTCGGGCGGGTTGCCGTAACGCTCGGCTTCTGTCGTGCCTTTTAAGAAAACAGCACCAACCGCATCATAATTGAAGCCAGATACTTTTAAGTATTCGGTGCCATAGCCTGCATTACCTGAAAGCAGACAGAGGGGTGTGCTAAAATTAAGCCCCAGAGCAGTGATGTTAAGTGACAAGGGAGTGTCCTTCTTAAAATGAATATTTCGGTTATTTTATACGAACCTGAGATTCCACCCAATACAGGCGCGATTATTCGCTTATCTGCCAATGCTGGCGTGAGCTTACATTTGATTGAACCAATGGGCTTTACGCTCGATGAAAAACAAGTTCGCAGGGCTGGCATGGACTATGCGGAGTTGGCGCATGTGCAGATTCATGCGAGTTTAGCCGACTGTTTGGCTGTATTGCAACCCAAACGTGTATTTGCTTTAACGACAAAAACCAGCAACCGATACGATCAGGTATCTTACCAAGATGGTGACGCGCTGATGTTTGGTCCTGAGTCGCGCGGTTTGCCAGAGGCGGTACGTATGAGTTTGCCAGAGGAGCAGCGCATTACGATTCCAATGAAAGCGGGCTGTCGTAGCTTAAACTTATCGAATGCCGTGTCCGTTGTGGTGTATGAAGCTTGGCG
>DZAT01000015.1 GCA_022736205.1 Thiomicrospira cyclica | reverse complement strand
CTAAAGATGTAAAGTTTGGTATTGATGCGCGTGAGCGTATGGTTGAAGGTGTTAATATTTTGGCTAACGCAGTCAAAGTAACCCTAGGTCCTAAAGGCCGTAATGTGGTATTAGAAAAGTCTTTCGGTGCGCCAGTTGTGACGAAAGACGGTGTGTCTGTGGCACGTGAAATCGAATTAGAAGACAAGTTCATGAATATGGGTGCTCAGTTGGTTAAAACTGTCGCTTCTCAGACCAATGATGCGGCTGGTGACGGCACAACCACAGCGACTGTATTGGCGCAAGCGATCGTTCGTGAAGGCATGAAAGCCGTTGCTGCTGGTATGAACCCAATGGATATCAAGCGTGGTATCGACAAAGCGGTTATCGCTGCAGTTGCAGAAATCAAAGCACTATCTAAGCCATGTGCTACGACTGCTGACATCGCTCAGGTTGGTACAATCTCTGCTAACTCAGACAAGACTATCGGTGATTTGATTGCGCAAGCAATGGAACGTGTGGGTAAAGAAGGCGTGATTACGGTCGAAGAAGGTTCTTCTTTAACAGACGAATTGGAAGTTGTAGAAGGTATGGATTTCGACCGTGGTTACTTGTCTCCTTACTTCGTAAACAACCAACAAAATATGACGGCAGAATTGGAAAATCCATTTGTGTTGTTGTTCGACAAAAAGATCAGCAGCATTCGTGATTTGATTCCTGCGCTAGAAGGCGTGGCTAAGTCGGGTCGTCCACTATTGATTATTGCAGAAGATGTCGAAGGTGAAGCTTTGGCGACACTGGTGATTAACAGCATGCGCGGTATCGTGAAAGTAACAGCGGTTAAAGCGCCTGGTTTTGGTGATCGTCGTAAAGCGATTATGCAAGATATCGCGATTTTGACGGGTGGTACGTTGATTTCTGAAGAAATCGGTATGACATTGGAATCAGTAACTGTTAATGAGTTTGGTCAAGCGAAGCGTATCGTTGTGGGTAAAGATAGCACAACCATTATTGATGGTGCAGGCGCAAAAGCTGACATTGAAGCACGCGTGTTACAAATTCGTGCGCAAGTCGAACAGACAACCTCTGACTACGATAAAGAGAAGTTACAAGAGCGTTTGGCTAAGTTAGCTGGCGGTGTTGCGGTTCTTAAAATCGGCGCTTCGACTGAAGTCGAAATGAAAGAGAAGAAAGATCGCGTAGAAGATGCACTACATGCAACACGCGCAGCGGTTGAAGAAGGGATCGTTCCTGGCGGTGGTGTCACTTTGTTGCGCATATCTGAAGCAGTGAAATCGTTAAAAGGTGATAATCCTGATCAGGATATGGGTATCAAGATTGCGTGTCGTGCGATGCAAGAGCCAACACGCATTATTGTGGGCAACTGTGGCTTAGAAGGTTCTGTTGTCATCAACAAAATCTTAGAAGGCTCTGGCTCTCATGGTTTTGATGCTGCGAATGAAGTTTACGGTGATATGTTTGCAATGGGTATTATCGACCCAGCAAAAGTAACCCGTTCTGCGTTGCAAAATGCGTCTTCTGTGGCTTCTTTAATCATCACGACAGAAGCGATGGTTGCTGAGATCCCGAGCAAAGGCAATGCTGCACCTGCTGGTGGCGGCATGGATGGTATGGGCATGTAAGCAATCGCTTACCTACCGTCTGTACTAAAAAACCCCGCAAGCAATTGCGGGGTTTTTTGTGGGCGTAATTTTGAGGTTAATCTGATCGTTAAATTTGATTCCAGCCTTTACGACGTGGACCGCGGGCAAAACGACCCACTAACCAACCAATAAAGAGCACGCCTGCGCCGATCATAAACCATGCGCGTTGGTTCTTACCTTCAACATCGCCTGCTTCTTGTTCTAAAATGGCATTGCGCTGACGTAGCGCTTCGACTTCTGACTTGAGACGACGATTGTCTTCGTTAACCATTAAGGTTTGTGTCGAAACGGTTTTGACGTACTCTAATTCTTGCTTGAGTTCGTAGTTGTCTTTTCGCAGGGTTCCGACTTCTGTTTCAGCCGATTGGGCACGGCTTTTAAGTGTGTCCATTTCCGTTTTAAGTGATTGTTGCGCTTGTACTGCTTCGAGTGATTGACGTTGTGCGCCTTCAAGCTGTTGGCTGGCAACAGGCGCATCTTGTAGATAGCGTTTGGGTAGATAGCCTTTAACATCGCCAGTGCTAACGAGTGCCCAGCCATCGGCGGTGTAGCCGATTTGAGTCATTTCGTTACCTGGACGAACAACCTTTACCACACGGCATTTGTCGCCTGGACAAGAGCGTAAGGGGGTTTCCAGTCGATCCGAAACCCAAAGGCGTTTCGCAGGCATGTCCTTAACTTCAAAAGCAGGTTTTGCAGCTTCCGCTGCCGGTGCTGTTGCAGGTGCAACAGGGTCTTCTGCGATTGCGCTTAGGCTAACTGTAGCTAAGGTTAAAGCTAATCCAATTTTGACTGAATTATTGTAAGGCAGCATATTGCTTCTCCAAGTTGGCTTTGGCTGTTTTGTTGTCTTGTAACCGTGCTTTTTCTTTTTCTACCAATGCAGCAGGGGCTTTATCGACAAAAGCGGGGTTGCTGAGTTTTACGTCTAGTTTTTCAATTTCGATGCTGTGTTTGTCGATTTCTTTTTGCAAACGTGCGCGTTCTGCATCAAAATCGATTAAACCCGCCATCGGTAAGAATAGTTTCAGATTGCCAACCAAGGCAACCGCAGCCTGTGTTGGATCTGTGTCGCTCAGGTCAATCGCATCGACTTTGGTTAAGAAACGTAAATAGGCAGCGAAGTCTTTTAACCGTGCTTTATCGGCGTCACTAGCATCGCTCGCAATTAGGCTAATGGGTTTGCTGGGCGCAACGTTTAGGTCGTTACGTAAACGACGTACCGCTAAAATCGCCTCTTGTAGCCATGCAATATTGCCTAAGGCAATCGGGCAAATGCCATCAGCGCGTGGCACAGGGAAAGCTTGTGTACTGATGGTATCGCCAGACTTGCCCGCGAGTGGGGCAACGCGTTGCCAAATTTCCTCAGTTACAAATGGCATAATCGGGTGCATGAGGCGAAGCGTTGCCTCTAACACGCGCACCAGTGTTTTACGAGCAGCACGTTTTTGTGCATCAGAGCTGTCTGGATTATTGAGTACAGGTTTCGTTAACTCTAAGTACCAGTCACAGTAGTCCGACCAGAAGAAGTCGTAAATTTCTTGTGATAATAAATCTAAACGATATTGCTCGAAATGGCGAATCACTTCACCTTCGACCTGTTGCAAACGCGAGATAATCCATTTGTCTGCTTGGCTGTAATCACACGCGGCGCTGTTATCCAGTCCTGTGTCTTTGTCTTCGGTGTTCATTAATACGAAGCGCGTAGCGTTCCATAACTTGTTACAGAAATTACGGTAACCTTCGCAGCGTTTTTGATCGAAACGAATATCACGTCCATTGCTTGCTAAAGAAGCAAAGGTAAAGCGTAGCGCATCTGTGCCATAGGCAGGGATACCATCGGCAAATTCTTTGCGTGTCTTGGCTTCAATTTTCTTTGCCATGTCGGGTTGCATCAAGCCTGTGGTGCGCTTGGCAACCAAGTCGTCCAGCGTAATGCCGTCAATCAGATCAATCGGGTCGAGGACATTGCCCTTCGATTTCGACATTTTTTGACCTTCGCCATCGCGTACCAAACCATGCACATAGACGGTTTTAAATGGCACATCGTCGGCGAAATACAAGCCGAACATCACCATACGTGCAACCCAGAAGAAGATGATGTCAAACCCCGTTACCAGCGTGCTGGTGGGGTAGAAGTCTTTGAGTTCTGCGCTTTGATTCGGCCAGCCGAGCGTGCTGAATGGCCACAAGGCAGATGAGAACCACGTATCGAGCACATCTGTGTCCTGACGTAACTCGAGGTGTGCTGCGAGCTTGTATTTGCTGCGAGCTTCGTCTTCTGAACGCGCAACATAGATATTGCCAGCATCATCGTACCAAGCAGGGATGCGGTGTCCCCACCAGATTTGACGACTGATACACCAGTCTTGAATGTTGTTGAGCCATTGGTTGTAGGTGTTCGACCAGTTGTCGGGTACAAATTGCACGCGACCATCGGCAACGCAGGCAAGGGCAGGGTCGGTAATGGCTGCTTTACCACCTTTGCGACCATCGGCTTGCTCGTCGCGGGTCAAGTCAACAAACCACTGGTCGGTGAGCATGGGTTCAATGACCGATTGCGTACGATCGCCACGCGGTACCATCAGGGTATGCGGTTTGATTTCGACCAACAATCCCAATGCATCCAAATCAGCAACGATTTTCTTACGGGCGACAAAGCGATCAAGTCCACGATAAGCATCTGGCGCATTGTCGGCAATGTGCGCGGTGGGGGTGAGGATGGTAATCATCGGCAAGCTATGACGCTGACCAATGGCATAGTCGTTAAAGTCGTGCGCAGGGGTGATTTTGACACAACCTGTACCAAACGCCGCATCGACATAGCTATCGCTAATAATCGGGATTTCGCGACCCACTAACGGCAAGGTGATGGTTTTGCCAATGAAACTCGCATAGCGTTCATCGTCAGGGTTGACGGCGACGGCAGTATCGCCCAGCATGGTTTCGGGGCGTGTTGTCGCCACCACCAAACTACCCGAACCGTCGGTCAGGGGATAGCGGAAATGCCACATGCTGCCTTGTTCTTCTTCACTAATGACTTCTAAGTCAGAAACAGCCGTTTGTAACACAGGATCCCAGTTGACCAAACGCTTACCACGATAGATTAAGCCATCGTCAAACAGGCGCACAAAAACTTCTTTGACCGCGTCGTTTAAGCCATCGTCCATGGTAAAGCGTTCGCGTGACCAATCGCAACTTGCACCCAAACGACGCATTTGGCGTGTGATCGTGCCGCCTGACTCGCCTTTCCATTGCCAGACTTTTTCTAAAAACGCTTCGCGTCCTAAGTCGTGACGGCTCGACCCTGCTGCCGCCAGTTGACGCTCAACCACCATTTGCGTCGCGATACCCGCATGGTCTGTACCTGGTTGCCATAAGGTTTTCTTGCCCGTCATACGGTGGTAACGAACCAGTGCATCCATAATGGTGTCTTGGAAGGCGTGACCCATATGCAAGCTGCCCGTGACATTGGGGGGCGGCAGCATGACGCAGTAGCTGCTATCGCCTGTTGCTTGTGGTTTGAAGTAGCCGTTATTTTCCCAAAGTGGGTACCATTTGCTTTCGATCGCGGTCGGGTCGTAATGCTTGTCCATGCGTGCCAATTTTTGATGATGTAAATTGCATCATTATAGCATGGACAAGCACGCCTGTTTAGGCGTTAGTCTGGGCTAAAGTTCATGAATTTTATTGCGCTGATCTCGATTTTTGAGCATACGCAATCCATAGCGTGCTGTTTCTAACATTTCAATAAATTCACGCGTTCCGACATAAAACAGAACACCCGTAACGGTAAAGTTGCCAATGACATCGCCTGTATCTTTGCGTTTGAGCTGTGCTGCAGCAATGGCACTGCGTGCTTTTTCTGCTATTGCGCTTAATGTTGCTTCGCCTTCTCCCGTAAAAATAACAAATTCGTTATCGCCTGTACGATAGCAATGGTTCTTGCCTGCCAGTTTGCTAAGGGTGCGGGCAATAAAACGAATGAGGTTTTCGGCAACCAATGCGCCATGATTTTGTTGAATCGCGCTAAAGTTGTCCATGTCGATGATAACGAGAGGGGGTAAATTGCCCAAGGGTTTGAGTTTTTCAATGTCTTGGACGAGACGGCGTTCATTGAAAAGTTTGGTAATGGGGTCTTTAAAATTGAAACTGACGGTTGTTTCTGCTTTTTTACTGATGGTTGCCAACAATAATTGCGTGTTTTGGTGTACTTGGCTGATGCGCACATTGTTTTGCTGTAATGCTGCGAGCTGCTCTGTTGTCGCCCCCTGTGCAAGCAGGGTTGCATGATTGTTAAGATTTTCACCTAATCCATTTAATGCTACAGACAGGCTAGAATGCGCACTGGCAAGGTCTTCTTCGAAGTCTTGCATGTCGGTGCATTGTTGTTTAATCAATCCGTGATACAAGCGGAAGCCGAGGATATCATGCCATTTTCCGCCATTGGCTAGGGCTTTATTAACCTCTTCGATGAGCGCTTTATTTTCGTTGAGGTAATACTCGTACCACACCAAGTAGTTGATGGGCGTGGGGGTGATGCCATTGCGTGCAAAGGCACTTTGAATTTGATTGAAAATGTCTTTCGCTTTAGGGCTGGTGGCTAGGTAGTGATCCATCGTGTTTCATATTTCCCTTATTTAGCCAAGTTAGCGGCAACATCTTAGAAAAATTTAAGTAAAAGAACGAAATCAAATCGGCTTTAACTCAGGACTAAGCCCCAGTTGTTGATAATGTCGCCAACGCGCTCGGCTCGCTTCGCGGCTGTCTGGATTGACGATTTCAACAATACGCTGATAACCCGTCACGGTCAGCAGTTGATTGGTTAGGTTAAGCAAAATATCACCTTCTGTAGGCATACTGGCTGTTAATAGCTGAATGGGGGCAGGACATTGATTGTCGATGCTGTGCGCAATAAAACTTTCAGGGCGACTGTCTTGCCAGATGGCAAGGTCGAGCTGCTCTGCTTCGCTTAAGTCGTTGCACAGTAGCACTGCCCGTCTGGATCGACGGGTGGCGGCATCGCAAAATTTAATGATAAACTGTAGGCGCGTTGTTTCCAACGCGTCGGGCAGCAGATAAAACCAAACCTCATTCTGTGGCATCGGTGCTTTCTTCTGTTAATGCCATTTCTTTTTGTGATTGATTAACAAGATACTGCATAATTAATGGCACAGGTCGACCACTTGCCCCTTTTTTAGCGCCCGAAACCCAAGCTGTGCCCGCAATATCTAAATGTGTCCAAGGTGTGTCGTTTTCGATAAAGCGCTGTAGGAAGCAACCAGCCGTAATGGTGCCTGCTTCGCGTCCACCAATATTGCCCATGTCGGCAAAGTTAGACTTAAGCTGTTCATCGTATTCATCCCATAATGGTAAACGCCATACACGGTCGTAACTCATGTCGCCTGCTTTTTTGAGCGAGCGCTGGAAGTTGTTATCGTTACCCATCATGCCACTGGTATGGTTACCCAATGCAACGATGACTGCGCCTGTTAGCGTTGCCATATCGATGATTCGTGCTGGTTTAAATTCGCGTTGTGTCCACGTTAGCGCATCACATAAAATCAATCGACCTTCGGCATCGGTGTTCAAGATTTCGATGGTCTGACCGCTCATGCTGGTCACCACATCGCCTGGACGGGCAGCATTGCCTGCAGGCATGTTTTCGACAGCAGGAACCACGCCCACCAAATGAATCGGTAGTTTGAGTTCGGCAACGGCTTGCATCACGCCTAATACCGTAGCAGCGCCACACATATCAAACTTCATTTCGTCCATGCCCGCACCTGGCTTTAAGCTGATACCGCCCGAATCGAACGTCACGCCTTTACCAACGAGGGCAATGGGTGCGCCTTTAGCGCCTTTGTATTCCAAGGCAATTAGGCGAGGCGAAGCGGTAGCACCTTGTGCCACAGCTAACAAGCTACCCATACCCAGTTTTTCCATGTCGGCACGTTTGAGAATGGTGCATTTCAGCTTGTGACTTTTTGCCAAGGCTTTGGCTTGTTCTGCCAAGCTTTCAGGATTCATGATATTGGGCGGTAAATTACCAAGGGTACGCGTTAGCGCCATGCCCATTGCTGTTGCTTGACCTTGATTGACCGCTGCTTGCGCTTGATCTCCTAAACCAAGACTGGGCAGGTTTAAGTTAGCGAGTTGTGGTGCGGCTTCTGTTGCTGCTTTACCTCGGCTGGCATCGTCGTAACGATACAGACTGTTCTGGAAAATGAGTGCAGCATGAATCAGCTTTTGCGTTTCGCTTACCCCAGTTACCTCAAGCGTTGGTAAGGTGCAGTCAACACTGCGGTGTTGTGTACCTTGGCTTGCACTGGCAGCAGCTTCACATAGCTCACGATAGTGACGCAGGCTCAATGGCTTATCGCCAATACCAACAAGTAGCAAGTTAGGGCTTCGGCTGTTAGCGCGAGGCAACATGCTCGTGTTGCCTTTTTTGCCGCTGATTAAGCCTTCTTTTAATAATTGCGATAACTGACCTTTGCGCAGTTTGTCTTGGTCGTTAAATGCTGATAATTGTGTTTCGTTGCTGCTGACGGCAATGACGCATAAATCGGTAGCACTGCCTTTATTGTCGAGGCTGATGGTGAGTTTATTCATGTTTTTACGTTATCCTAGTCTGTTTTTACTTACAATACTCATTTTAGTGCTGATTAACAAGAGATGCTGTGAAAAGATGCGCCTATTAACCGCTTATATTGGTCGAGAATTGCTGTTGTCGTTTGTGGCGGTATTGGGCGTTCTGTTACTCGTTATCCTTGGTGGCGAAGTGGCGCGCTTGCTGACCGAAGCACTAGAAGGACGGCTTAGTCCTGACTTGGTAACCAAACTGGTGTTACTCAAAATCCCCATGGCAATGGAAATATTGCTGCCCTTATCCGTGCTTTTGTCGGCAATGCTAACCTTTGGTCGTTTGTATCATGATCGTGAAATGGAAGTGCTGGCTGCCAGCGGTGTTGGGAATCGTTACTTTTTGCGTTTGGTGCTGAGTTTAGGCTTGGTCGTTGGCTTACTGGCAGGGTGGTCTGCTTTGGTTGCTTCACCTTGGGCAATGCAACAAGAGCGTCAGATGTTAGCCGAAGGGCAGATGCGTGTACAGATTAAGGCGTTGACGGGGGGGCGTTTTACGCCTTTATCCTCGTCTAACGGGGTTTTTTATGCCGAAAAAGTGACGCCCGATGGTCGTTTATCTGAAGTGTTTATTCAACTTCGTCCTGCTGATCGTCCCGATATGTTACTCACAGCACCAAGTGGTCATTTTGCGCTTGATGGTGAGCGCACTGTGTTGATATTAGACAAGGGACAGGTGACAGAAGGGGCGTTAGGTTCTGAGCGCTTGGTTGTCGAGTCGTTTGAGCAGATGTCGGTTTGGCTGCCCGATTGGCAAGTTAAGTTGTCGGCATTGGAAGTTGAAGCAACGGATACGCTGACGCTTTGGCAAGGTCGAGACAATCCGCGCATGATGGCGCATTTACAGTGGCGATTTTTTGTCGGGCTTAGTGTGTTGATGATGGCACTCATTGGGTGGCGCTTATCTAAAGTGGGTCCGAGACAAGGGCGCTATTCGCGCATGGCGTGGGGATTAGGGTTTTATTTGGTATTCACGCAATTGGCGATTACGGTTAGGGCGCAACTACAATCTGGGCATTTGCCGCCATTTCCTGGTTTGTTGTTGATGTTGGCTTTTCCTATTTTGTTTTGGTTGCCGCTTAAAGATTGGTGGTCTCGTCTTACCCGTAAGGTGGCATCATGATTTTCGGACGAATCGAAGCCTATTTGGCGCGCTCGGTGATCTGGGCGGTATTGGCTGCCATGATGTTGTTGACCGCATTATTGGGGTTTTCGGAGTTGTTGTCGCAATTAGGGCGCATTTCTGAGCATTATCCGTTATCGAAGGCATTGGTTTTTGCGCTGCTTAAAATGCCTGCATATGCTTACGATGTCTTCCCGATGGCATTGCTGATTGGTGTCTTGGCTGGTTTGGGTCAGTTGGCGACACAGGGTGAGTTAACCATTATACGTGCCAGTGGTTGGTCGCCTTCTCGTTTATTGTTGGCATTGGCTAAGGGGCTGCTCTTGCTGTGGCTGATGATGTTATTTGTCGGAGAAGGGGTTGCGCCTTGGGCAGAAAAGACCGCGATGCAATTGCGCTTGAGTAGTGGTGCGCAAAACCTGTCTTTGGCTGGCGAAGCGGGTTTCTGGATGAAAGAGGGACAACGTTATATCACGGCAAAATCGGTTGTTCGCTCGGACTTGTTGATGGGCGTCGATATCTTTCAACTGGATGCAGCAGGTGGCGTGATTAAAATATGGCAAGCGGAGCAGGCGGTTTATCAGGAAAATCATGGCTGGCTGCTACGTAGTGTTCGTGAACAGTGGCTTTCAACTGCATTGATCGATGGTGCTTTCCCCTTCGTCGGGCTGCATTGGCAAGAGCAAACATGGGCAGAACAGGCTGTACATTTGCCCTTTGAGCCTCAGGCCTTGTCGCTGATGGCGCAAGACAAGAAAAACTGGTCTTGGTCTGAGCTGCGCTCACAGATTGATGCGATGTCGGCAAATGGTATGCAAACTCAAACCTTAGAGCTGGCGCTGTGGCGTAAGTTGGCGCATCCCGTGTCATTGTTTGCCATGTTGGCGCTTGCCATTCCGCTGCTGCTACGTGCGGGGCGAAGTGCGAGTATGGGCGGGCGTGTGCTTGTTGGTATTTTGATTGGACTGGTGTTCTTCTTGGTTAACCGTGTGGTGGGGGATATGGCATCCTTGGCGGATTTTCCGCCGATGGTCAGCGCTTTTGCTTTGCCGATGTTTGTTTTAGTAGTGAGCTTGATTTGGCTTAAAAGGATTAGATGATGTTAACTTTTTCTGATTTGTGGCAATCGATTAAACGCCATCCGCGACGTTTGGCGTTAGGACAAACCTTAGCGGTGATTGGCGCATTGATGTCGGTTCCTGTGCCGCTATTAATGCCTTTGTTGGTGGATGAGGTGTTGTTACATCAACCTGCTACCTTAACGCAGTTAGTTGGCTTTGTCTTGCCCGATGCATGGATGGGAGCGATAGCCGTCGTAGTATTGGTGACCATCGTTACCGTGTTATTGCGCCTAAGCAGCTTATTGATGGGGGTGGCAACGACGCGCATTTTTGTCGGACTGTCTAAAGCGGTGACCTTAACGGTGCGCGAGCGTCTGCTCGATAAGCTGGGACGCATCAGTATGCAAGTCTATGAGTCGCTTGGGTCTGGACAAGTCACAGCACGTTTGTTAACCGATGTGGAAACGGTCGATAAGTTTTTAGGCGAAACGGTCGCCAAGGTATTAATTGCCATTCTGAGTGTGGTGGGGGTTGCGGGCGTGTTGCTCTGGATGCACTGGCAACTGGCGTTGATTATTTTGTTACTCAATCCTTTTGTGATTGGGGTGACGATGGTGCTCGGTAAAAAAGTGAAGGCATGGAAACAGCGCGAAAATGGTGCTTTTGAAGCCTTGTCGCAGTCGGTATCCGAAACTTTAGAAGTGATGCAGCAATTGCGTGCCACCAATGCCGACAAGCGCTTTTTAGCCAAAGCGAAAATGGCAGCAGAAGAAGTGCGTGCTGCTGCCACTGCGTCTGGCTGGAAGTCGGATGCTTTGTCGCGTTTTTCCTTTGGTGTGTTTTTATTTGGCTTCGAGATTTTCCGTGCGGTTGCTATGATGATGGTGCTTTTCTCCGATTTGAGTATCGGTGAAATGATCGCTGTTTTTGGTTACTTGTGGTTCATGATGGGACCCGTGCAAGAATTGTTGTCGGTGCAAGTGTCTTACTATGGCGCAAAAGCAGCATTAGGACGTATTAATCAGTTACTCGCCAGTGATGAAGAACCACAATACATCGCTAACGCCTTTCCGTTTGAGCAAGCGCAAACCGTTGCCATTGAATTAGATCAGGTTAGCTTTGCATACAGCGAAGGCGATCCCATTTTAGATAAGGTGTCGGTTAAAATTGGCGCAGGCGAGCAGGTCGCCTTGGTGGGTGTGTCGGGTGCAGGTAAATCGACCTTAGTGCAATTGTTGTTGGGGCTGTATGCACCCACACAAGGCGATATTCGCTTTGGTGGTGTGTCGGTTGCCGATATCGGTTTTGAGCAAGTGCGTGAGCATATCGGTGTGGTGTTGCAAAACCCCATGCTGTTTAATGAATCGGTTCGTCATAATTTAACACTAGGTGCAGCGTTTGATGATGCCGTTTTGTGGCAGGTGTTAACCATTGCTCAGCTGGCTGATTTTGTGCGCGATATGCCGAATGGGCTAGATTCGATGCTTGGACGTAATGGGGTGCGCTTATCGGGTGGTCAACGTCAACGCCTCGCCATTGCGCGCATGATGCTGGCACAACCAAAAGTCGTCATCTTAGATGAAGCGACGTCGATGCTCGATACGCATACCGAGTCTTTACTGCACGAAGCCATGCGCGACTTTTTGAAAAACAGAACGACGTTAATTATTGCGCACCGTTTGTCGGCGGTGAAAGAAGCCGATAAAGTGTTGGTGTTTGATGCGGGTCAAATTATCGAACAAGGCAGTCATGCCGAATTGTTGGGTATTGATGGTGGTGTTTATCAGCGGCTTTATGGCGGACAATAGGAGTGATGAAAATGTTTACCTTTCGCAAGATTTGTTTTTATACCGCCGTTGCGGCGCTCGTAACAGGGTTAGCCGTTGGTTTGCTCGATATCTGGGAAGTGATTACTGTCGAGGATTTAACCTACAAGGTCTTTATGTCCTCGACATTATTACTGGTTGCTGCCTTATTGGGGTTAATGGTCGATCGCATGTTTGGTGATAAGTCAGAGCCAAAAACCTAAGGCTACGCCAATAGGGCACATCTAAAAACCCGTCATTCCCGCGAAAGCGGGAATCTATCTCATTGATTTCATGGATCCCCGCCTACGCGAGGATGACGAAAGGTAGGTTATTAGAAGTCCCCAATAGGACTTATTTTAGCGATTATCTTTTTAACGCGCTTAACCACGTCCACCTTTGCGTGTATTAAAAAAGTCCATATTGCTACGCAACTCTTCAGCGACTTGGTGCAAGCTGTCGGCAGCGGCGGTCGTTTCTTCGACTAGCGCGGCATTTTCTTGCGTGACGCGATCAATTTCATGCATTGCTTTGTTGACTTGAGCAATGGCATGATTTTGTTCCTGCGATGCATGAGCCATGCCATCCATCATTTCGGCGACATGTTTGACCGACTGTTCGATTTCGTTCAACATAACGCCCGATTTGTCTGCCAGTTCTGTCCCTGTTTTGACACGTGAAACGCTTGCCGTAATTAGGGTTTTGATGTCTTTTGCTGCTGCTGCCGATTTGCCAGCCAGAGCGCGTACTTCGCTGGCAACGACAGCAAAACCACGTCCATGTTCTCCCGCTCTGGCGGCTTCTACGGCAGCGTTTAAGGCGAGTAGGTTGGTTTGGAAGGCAATGCCATCAATAATACTAACGATATCGCCAATTTGATGACTAGAGTTTTGTATCGATTGCATGGCATCAATGGTTTGCTTCATGACCAAAACACCATTGCCCGATTTTTGCTCGACTTGACGAATTAGGGTCGCAATTTGAGCGTTGTTGCCGCTATTTGTCGCAACCGATGCACTCATTTCTGTCATGGTAGCGCAGCTTTGTTCTATCGAAGCTGCCTGTTCTTGAATACGCATGGATAAATCGGTTGCCCCCTGCGATACTTGATTTGCACCATCATTAACCATATGAGACACACCAATAGAACGCGACACAATCTGTAATAACTGACTGGCAGAGCTGTTGATCGCGTGAGATAGCGACTTGAGCTGTCCTTGGTAGTTACCCGTGATCTGTTGCGTTAAATCACCTGTTGATTGCGCTTGCATGACACGGTTTACTTCCATGATGGCCGTATCTAACGCAGCCATCGCATCATTAAGGTTGGTTTTCATGGTTAGCATATTGCCACGTGCATTGACGTGAATGCGGCTGTTAAAGTTGCCCGCATTCATTTGCGCTGCTAATAAGTTAAGTTCAGTAATAATGCCCTGAATGGCATCTAAGGTATCAGCCGCATTGCTGAGCATAATGCCAAATTCGCCAGGAGCATCTTTATTAATGGGTTTGTCGAACTGTCCTTCATAGAGTGCATTCATGGCATCGCGAATTTGATTGACAATATTAACGATGCCATCGGCAGAAGTGTTCACGTTGTGTGCCATCTGCCCTAGATCGCCCGCATAGTTTCCTCTCATGCGCTCGTCTAGCTTGCCTTCCGCCATGCTGCCCAACACATGATTGGTTTCTTTAACCGCGTTTTGAATCGCATCAAGCAGACGATTAAACGACGTGGCTATTTTGCCCAGTTCATCGTTGCTATCAACAGGCACACGGTTGCTTAATCTACCCGTTTGGGTAATCGCTTGCATCTGATTGATGATGTTATTGACAGGATTAAGAATGGCGCGTCTCGTATTCCAAGTGAGTCCCAGCAAGAATAAAACAATGACGCTTGTCAGTACAATGTTTGTCCAAAAAGCTTGCGTTTCGATGATCTCGGCTTGTGTTTTCGCAGCGTTAGCAAAGGCAGTTAGGTTTTCTTCCATTTGTTCACCCTGCTCGCGCATCGTGTCACGAAGTCCTTTAACGTCTTTGATACCAACGATTTTTTCATTATCTACTAATGCTAAAAAGCTGGTTTGATAGGTGTTTATTAACGCTTGAAGCTTGGTAATATCGTCATCGTCCAAGGGGGATTTGGCTAAATCCGTTTCTAGTATCTTGATATCTTTTACCAGATTGTCCGCATATTTGGCATCGCGGCGCAGCATAAAGTCTTTTTCGTGACGACGAAGTAATAACACATCAGCTAATAGCTTTGCGCCTGCTGCAGTGGTGGTAATCGGTTGTAGTTTTTTCTCTACATTATGCACAGCAGCGCGTAATTCGCCATATAGTCCTGTTTCAGGCGTAAAACCAATCAGCTTTTGACGTGCCACAGTTTGTAAAAATCGCTCACGATAGGCGCTTGTTTGTTGTGCTAGTGTACTGGTATCGCCAACAATGGTTTGATCAAGGCGATGCATTTGCTCAACAAACTGCTCATAGTGTTGCGTGTGCTTTTCTGGTGTCTCGTTAGTAGGGCGAATCACAAAATCTTTGCCAACTGAACGCATCGAAAGGGCACTCAATCTCAGTTGTTCGACTAATTGAAGTTGTGCTTGCGTGTGTGCAATCTGTGTGGCATTTTGATTGCCAACGACAATCAGTGCGATTAACGCTGCCATGCTGCTCATCAGTAACAAGCTTAGTTTTTGTGCGATGGTCATTTAAAAGGATACCCTTGTTTATTTAAGCTTATATGATTATCTTCATATATTAGCAGCTTATTGGTTAATAAACGATGAATGTTTTATGAAGGTTTTGCTCAAACTAATACTGCTTTCAAGTATTTCCCTGTCCAGCTATGCGCGCAATCGGCAATCGCTTCGGGTGTGCCTTGAGCGATAATCTGACCACCACCATTGCCGCCTTCAGGGCCCATGTCGATAATCCAGTCGGCAGTTTTAATCACATCTAAGTTGTGTTCGATAACCACAATGGTGTTGCCATGATCACGTAGGCGATGCAATACCGTCAGTAATAGTTCGATGTCGTGGAAGTGTAGTCCAGTTGTCGGTTCATCTAAAATATATAGGGTGTTGCCCGTATCACGCTTCGATAATTCTTTAGCGAGTTTAATACGTTGCGCTTCACCACCCGACAGCGTGGTCGCGCTTTGCCCTAGTTTGAGGTAAGACAAGCCCACGTCCATGAGGGTAGATAGCTTGCGCTTGATGGTCGGTACGGCATCGAAAAAGACCAGCGCATCTTCGATGGTCATGTCGAGCATATCGCTAATGGTTTTGCCTTTGTAGCGAATATCGAGCGTTTCTCGATTGTAGCGGCTACCATGACAGACGTCGCAGGGGACGTAAATATCGGGCAAAAAGTGCATTTCGACTTTAATCACACCATCGCCTTGGCAGGCTTCACAGCGTCCGCCCGCGACGTTGAAGCTGAATCGCCCTGGGGTGTAACCGCGTGCGCGTGACTCTGGTACACCAGCGAGTAGTTCTCGGATGGGGGTGAATAAGCCTGTGTAGGTAGCAGGATTAGAGCGTGGGGTGCGCCCAATCGGGCTTTGGTCGATATTAATGACTTTATCGAAGTGTTCTAGTCCTTCGATGCGCTCGTAACTTTCGGGGTGTAGTGCCGCGCCATTGAGTTCGTTTGCGGCAATCCGATATAGGGTGTCGTTAATCAGTGTCGATTTGCCTGAACCCGAAACGCCTGTAATGCAGGTAAACAGCCCAACAGGTAAACGCAAGGTGACGTTTTTCAGGTTGTGCGTGTTGGCACCGACGAGCACCAACTGTTTTTCGGCCGGGTTATGTCGTTCAGGAATGGCAATACCACGTTTTCCACTTAAATACTGGCCTGTGAGCGATAGCGGATTATTAATGACTTCATCAGGCGTGCCTTGCGCGACGATGTGTCCACCATGAACACCAGCACCCGTGCCAATATCGATCAGGTAATCTGCTTGGCGCATGGCATCTTCATCGTGTTCTACCACAATGACGGTATTGCCCAAATCGCGTAGGCGACGCAAAGAAGCCAGTAGGCGGTCATTATCGCGTTGATGCAATCCGATAGAAGGCTCGTCGAGTACATACATCACACCCGTCAGCCCTGAACCGATTTGACTTGCCAAACGAATACGCTGCGCTTCGCCACCCGACAGGGTTTCGGCGCTACGCTCAAGTGTTAAATAAGACAAGCCTACTTGAATGAGGAAGCCTAAGCGATTGCTGATTTCTTTTAATATCTTATCGGCAATTTGTGCTTTATTGCCTGTCAGGGTCAGTTGACTAATCCAGTCGTGCAGGGTATTGAGCGGCATATGTGTGAGTTGGGGTAAGCTCATATCGGCAATAAACACATGACGCGCTGATTCGTTCAAACGACTGCCCTCGCAACTGGGGCAGGGGCTAATAATACGCAACTGTGCTAATTCAGTTTTGACCGATTCAAATTCACTATCCTTAAAGCGTCGCTCGAACCACGGCAAGATGCCTTCCCACGGACGTGGCGCATCGGAATAACGCCCTGCAGGCAAGGCAATGCGTTCATTGCCGCTACCATTTAACAATTTGTATTGCAGCGTTTCGGGTAGGTCTTGCCAAGCGGTTTCTAAATCAAATTGGTAATGGCTAGCAAGAGCAGTTAGCAAGGTTTTGGTGTAGGCATTGCGCTTGTCCCAGCCATGAATCGCACCGTTGCCAACAGGCAGCTCGGGATGCGCCACAATGCGCGTATAATCAAAATGCTCGCTATAGCCCAAGCCATCGCAACTGCCACATGCACCATGCGGACTGTTAAATGAAAATAAACGCGGTTCGAGTTCGGCAATGCTATAACCACAATGCGGACAGGCAAACTTGCTCGAAAAGAGCAGTGAAAAATCACCATCTTCTTCTGATAGGGGTTCGACGCGCGCGAGGTTGTTGCCGAGTTTAATGGCGGTTTCGAAAGATTCTGCCAAACGCTGTTTGATGTCGTCGCGCACTTTGAAGCGGTCGATGACGGCATCAATATCGTGTTTCTTTTTTGGGTCGAGTTTTGGGATAGTGTCGAGTTCGACTAGTTCGCCATTGATGCGGGCACGAATATAACCTTGTGCCACCAATTCGGTGAGGATGTCTTTGTGTTCGCCTTTTTTGCCACGCACCACAGGGGCTAAAATCATCGCGCGTGTGTTTTCGGGCAGCTCTAAGGTGCGGTCAACCATCTGGCTGATGGTTTGGGCGTGCAGGTCGCAACCATGCGTCGGACAACGTGGCGTACCAACACGAGCAAACAGCAGACGGAAATAGTCGTAAATTTCAGTTACCGTGCCGACGGTTGAGCGAGGATTGTGGCTGGTCGCTTTTTGCTCGATGGCAATGGCAGGGGAAAGCCCGTCGATGCTGTCCATATCGGGCTTTTCCATTATCGACAAAAACTGACGCGCATAACTGGATAAGCTTTCGACATAACGACGTTGCCCTTCGGCATACAGGGTATCGAAAGCGAGTGATGACTTGCCCGAACCCGATAAGCCCGTAATCACCACCAGCTTGTTTTTGGGGATGTCGATGTCGATATTTTTAAGGTTGTGCGTGCGTGCGCCGCGAACGCGAATATGCGTATCCATTTGCCCGTGCCATCTGTTTGTTTTATTGGTCAGTTAGTATAGCTTAATCTGCACCATTTGACCGTATTCAGTTTGGCAACCCGACCTCATTTACATACTCCTGAATAATATTTAATCCTTCTAGTGCGTTAAAACCCATCATCTTGCAGTACCAAACAAATTCCACAACGTCTAATCGTCTATGCCCTGTCTCAATATTACCAACAAAAGTGTGAGGTTCCTTTATGACTTCAGCCACTTGGCGCATAGTCAGTCCTTTGCTTTCTCGTTGCTGGCGCAGCCATGCCCCAAGCTTATTCGATTCTGTCGTGTAAATTGATTTGTTCATTGTCCCCATTCTAGGGACGAAAACAATGTACCTAAATTCGGTACTAATTTATAATTATGTACCTAATATCGGTACAGGTTGTAACAATGGCTAACGAAAACTTAACGGCTGCAAAAAAAGCTAAAAATGATGAGTTCTATACGCAATACGCAGACATAGAAAAAGAAATGAACGCTTACATCGACCGCAACTCCGATGTCTTTCGTGGCAAAACAGTCTTGCTGCCCTGCGATGACCCAGAATGGAGCAATTTCACCAAGTTCTTCGTCAATCGGTTCGTTGAGTATGGTTTAAAACGTTTGATTAGCACCAGCTATGCGCCCAACAGCAAACAATGCGAGTTTAACTATCACCCATCCAGCCTAGAACAAACCAGCCCACAATACGATGCCGACAAAACACGCGTGAATGGAAAAATTTACGAACTACATGCCGATGACATCAAGAGCGGCAAAGTTAGTATTGATGACGATCTGAAATGGCGTTACCTTGAAGGTGATGGTGATTTTCGAAGCGACGAGGTAAAGCAACTGCGTAATGAAGCGGACATCATTATTACCAACCCACCATTTTCATTATTTCGTGAGTTTTTAGCGTGGATTGTTGAAGCAGATAAATTGTTTGTGCTTATCGGTAATTTGAATGCAATTACTTACAAAGAGGTGTTTCCGCTGATTAAAAGCAACAGACTGTGGTTAGGGAATGGCTTTCATGCTGGCAATGCTTACTTTTCTACGTCAGTTGGTCGCGAGTATGCAGAGGGTGTTTATGATGAAGACACTGGACTTGTAAAGTTTAGAAATGCTTGTTGGTTCACCAATATTGACCATGGTCGCCGTCATCAAGCTTTGCAATTAATGAGCATGGAAGATAATCGTAGGTTCAATAAAAAAGTTAAAGAAAGCGAAATAGCTTATCTCAAATACGATAATTATGATGCTATCGAAGTGCCATTCACCAATGCTATTCCTAGTGATTATGAGAGGGAAATGGGTGTTCCTATTAGTTTCTTAGACAAGTATTGCCCAGAGCAGTTCACGATTGTAGGGATTGATAGATATATCAATGGTAATAAAACACCTAATAAGCGCTTTACTATTAATGACAAAGAAATATACGCGCGTATTGTTATCAAGAGTATATCATGATGAAAACGATTCTAAAAACTGAAATCACCATCAAAGAAATCTGTAACGGATTTATTTACAACGAGTTAGAAGGAAAAGGCTTGTTTGGCTTGTCTGGCACATTAACCATTCAACCAGAATATCAGCGCAATTACATCTATGCCGATGGCAAACGTGATGTCGCAGTCATTCAGTCCTTACTTAAAGGCTACCCACTCGGACTCATCTATTTTAACCAAACAGATGACAATAAATTTGAAGTGTTAGATGGACAGCAGCGTATTACCAGCTTCGGGCGTTTTGTCACAAATAAGTTTGCTGTTAAAGATGAAAATGGCATGGAGCAATATTTTGATGGTTTGGCAAAAGACAAACAACAAAAAATACTGGACACTAAATTGCTCATTTATGTGTGCGAGGGTACAGAAAGCGAAATCAAAGAATGGTTCAGAACCATCAATATTGCTGGTGTGCCACTGAATGCGCAGGAGTTACTGAATGCTGTCTATTCGGGCAGATTTGTTACCTTGGCAAAAGCCGAGTTTAGTAATAGCCAAAACTCGAACATCCAAAAATGGGGTGCTTATGTTAGTGGTAGCGAAAAGCGACAAGAGTTTTTGGAAAGAGCATTAGATTGGGTCAGTAAAGGCAATATTAGCGAGTATATGAGTCGTCACCGCAACGATGACAACATTAATGAACTAAAAACCTATTTCAATAGCGTGATTAATTGGGTTTCAACAGTGTTCAAAGAAGTTGAAAAAGAAATGTGCGGGCTTGAATGGGGACGTTTGTATGAAACTTACCATAATACGGCTTATGATCCGAATAAGGTTTCGGCGAAACGACAAGAGCTTTACAGCGATGCCTACGTTAAAAATAGAAAAGGTGTATTTGAGTACATTTTGGGCGGATGCCAAGATACCAAATTGTTAGAAGTTCGGGTGTTTGATGAAACCACCAAAAAGTCTATTTACGCCAAACAAACTGCCCAAGCTAAAGCCAAGGGTGAATCTAACTGCTCATTTTGCGCGATTGGTCACGATGCTAATAAAACCAAAATGTGGGACTTAAAAGACATGGATGCCGACCACGTAGCCGCATGGAGCAAGGGCGGTGTAACCGATGCAAGCAACTGTCAAATGTTGTGTAAAACGCACAATCGAGCGAAGGGGAATAAATAGAGCTGTTTCTTTCAGTGTTTTGGTTATGGTTAATTTGCTATACTTGACTGCATAAACAAAACAATAAAACGGAAACAGAATGCGCGCTACAGCACCACAACCGATCGATGACTTGGCGATGTTGCCAGACGAAAAGCGAGCTGCTAGCTTAATGGCCGCTTTGTACGCCAGCCGAATGTTGGGCATGTTTATGATTCTGCCGACCTTCGCACTCTTTGCGCAAGGCGAGTTTACTAATGCGACAGCCTTAATGATTGGCTTAACCATCGGTATTTATGGTTTAACGCAAGCCATGCTACAGCTGCCATTTGGTATGTGGTCGGATAAAATTGGGCGTAAGCCAGTTATTGCATTAGGATTGGTGCTGTTTGCTATTGGTTCGGTGGTGTGTGCGCTTGCGCCTAGTTTAGAGTGGATGCTGGTAGGGCGCGCTTTGCAAGGGGCAGGGGCAATTTCTGCAGTGCTCATGGCGTTACTTGCCGATTTAACACGAGAAACCGTACGTTTACGTGCCATGTCATTAGTGGGTATGACCATTGGCTTGTCGTTCACGGTGTCCTTGGTAGCAGGACCCGCACTAGATTCGGTGATTGGCGTGCGCGGTATTTTCTGGTTAACGGCGCTGATGGCGATTGTCGGGTTGATTGTGCTTTACACGCTTGTACCTAACCCACAGCCCAAGTATTTTAGCCGCGATGTGCAGGCCGATACGTCATCTTTGGGTATTGTGTTGCGTGATAAAGCATTATTGCGCTTGAATTTTGGCATCTTTAGTTTGCACTTGCTGCTCACCGCTTTGTTTATTGCGGTGCCTTTGGCGTTAGTTCAGTCAGCAGGATTGGACAAGATGGATCACTGGATGGTGTATTTGCCCGTGATGCTCGTATCTTTTGCGCTGATGGTTCCTTTTATTATTATTGGTGAAAAACGCGCTAAGCTGCGTCCTGTTTTTTTAATCTCGATTGCGCTGATTGGTTTGTCGGAAGCGATACTATGGGATGGTCATGATACCTTGTGGTTAGTAACCTTAGGGTTGTTGGTTTTCTTTACGGGCTTTAATGTGATGGAAGCCAGTTTGCCATCGCTCATTGCCAAGTTTGCGCCCGCACACCTTAAAGGTACGGCAAGTGGTGTTTATGCGACCAGTCAGTTTTTGGGGAGTTTTGTTGGTGGTGTACTGGGTGGTGCCTTGTTAGGCTGGGGTGGTTTTGATGCTATTTTTGCGGCAGCAGTGCTTCTAACGTTAGTGTGGTTTGCGGTGGCTTGGGGGATGGGTAATCCTGATCGTCTGTCGAGTTTTGTTTTGCCGCTTACCATAGCGCATGCGCAAGACTTAGTGGCAACAACGCAGGCATTAATGGAAATTGAGGGTGTGCGTGAAGCTTGGGTAGATGAAATCGGATTGCGCGCCTATATGAAGATTGACCGTAGTTTGGTTGATGAGGCAGCATTGATTCATTGGGCGGCATCAAAAGAGGTCTAATCAATATTACGATTTACAGCATTTTTAATCGAAACGTGAATCAGATTCACGTTTTTTTATTGACAGTCGTTATGGTGTAAGGTATATTTCAAATGTCGAAATTAAGTCAGGTATATATTGCTCAATCTAACGAACCTGCGTTTTTTGCTCCTTGGCATGTTCGTTTGGGTGAAGGTGAAATTAGTCCCCGTCGCTTGTCGTTGTTACAAGCCATTGATGCCACTGGCAGCATTAGCCAAGCTGCCAAGCAGGTTGGTATCACCTATAAAGCGGCGTGGGACGCCGTCGACGCAATGAATAATTTAGCTGGCGCACCCTTGGTGCAGAGTCAGCATGGCGGTAAGGGCGGCGGTGGCGCTGTCCTGACATCAACGGGGTTGCAAATTGTGACCATGCACGAGCGACTGTCTGCGATGCAGACAATGTGGATGGCAAGCTTACAAGATGTTGATCCCGATATTGTGCCCATGTTTAGGAGATTAACGATGAAAACCAGTGCCCGTAATGCCTTTCACGGTGTTGTGAAACATATCGAAGTTGGCGCAGTCAATGCAGAAGTCACGATTGCGATGCAAGGTGATGACGTAATGGTTGCTACTGTCACAAAAGACAGTATTGATCGTATGCAATTAGCCGAAGGCAAGCCTGTTTGGGCGTTAGTGAAAGCGAGTTGGATTATTTTAACCGCAGATGAACAGGCAAAAACCAGTGCCCGTAATCGTCTTTGCGGTACGGTCAGTCGTGTGGTGATGGGACCTGTAAATGCCGAAGTGGTATTGCAGTTAGATGGCGGCAATACGCTCGCTGCTGTTGTCACTCATGATAGTGCGACTGAAATGGTAATCGCTGAAGGTCAGCGTTTATGCGCCTTAATTAAAGCCAGTCATGTGTTATTAGGCGTGGATGATTAAGTGTAAAACGGCGCAACTTGCCGTTTTTTAGTGAATATCGATATGGTGTTAGCTATATCTTAATAATGAAAAGGATGATGAATATGACTTTAAAATCGTTACTTGCAGCCAGCATTGTTGCGCTCACGCCGATGTCTGTATTGGCAGACGAGCTTAAAATTGCTGTCGCAGCCAACTTTTTAAAGACCATCGAAACCTTGTCGCAAGGCTTCGAGAAGCAAACTGGCAACACCATTAAGGTGTCGGGCGGGCCAACAGGTAAGTTGTATGCACAAATTGAAAATGGTGCGCCGTTTGATATTTTCTTTTCTGCCGATCAAAAATCAACCAAGAAGCTTGAGGATGACGGCAAGATTAAAGCAGGCTCGCGCTTCATTTATGCGCAGGGTCGTTTGTCGTTATGGATGCCCAATGTACCCGCTGGCGTTGAAGCGGCGGATGTGCTGAAGAAAGGTGATTTTAAGCATATTGCGTTAGCCAATCCGAAAGCAGCACCATATGGTGTGGCAGCAGAACAGACGTTAGATAAGTTAGGATTATTAGAGACCTTGCGTCCGAAATTTGTGATGGGCGAAAATATTGGTCAGACTTACCAGTTTGTTGCTACGGGTAATGCACAGATGGGGTTCGTCGCGCATTCTTATACGGTCGATCCTAAGCATGTGAACACGGGTAGTTACTGGTTAGTGCCTTTGTCTTACCACTCGCCATTAGATCAAGATGTGGTGGTGTTGAAAAAAGCCGAAAACAGCAAAACAGCGCAAGCCTTTATCGACTATGTGCGTTCAGCAGAAGGTAAGAAAATCATTGAAGCCAGCGGTTATACTGTGCCAAACTAACTTAAAAGAGGTTAAATCAGCCTCCATTGGTGGCTGTTTACCTAATGGATTAACTTATGTGGCACATTTTTGGCGTCGAAATCGACCCTAACCCTATCTGGACAACCTTATCGGTTGCCTTAACCACCACCTTGGTATTGCTGATTATTGGTGTGCCGATTGCGTGGAAACTGGCGCGGATGACATCACGTTGGAAAGTGTTGTTTGAAGCGCTTGTCGCTTTGCCGTTGGTATTACCGCCGACGGTATTGGGCTTTTATCTGCTCATTAGCATGAATCCCAATGGCATGGTGGCAGAAACCTTGCGCTTTTTGGGGCATCCCGATGGTCAACTGACCTTTACCTTTGTTGGCTTAGTCGTTGGGTCGGTGTTTTATTCTTTACCTTTTGCGGTACAGCCGCTGATGCACGCTTTTGAACAAGTGCCGCAAGCATTACTTGATGCCGCGAAAACCATGCGTGCTAACACTGCCAGTTTGTTTTGGCAGGTCATTCTGCCTTTGTCTCGTCGCGGTTTTTTAACAGCGGCAACCTTAGCCTTTGCCCATACGGTAGGGGAGTTTGGTGTGGTGCTGATGGTGGGCGGTAATATCCCTGGTGAAACGCGCATGGTCTCGATTGCCATTTTTGACCACGTTGAAAGCCTAGAGTATGCACAGGCGCATGTTTTATCGTTGATTATGCTGATATTCTCGTTTGCTGTGTTGTTAAGCGTGTATGGCTTAAATCGTAAATTTGATGTGAAGGTGGGGTAGTCATGCTAGATATTCAAACCACACTGGTACGCGAGCATTTCACGCTAGATATTCCGCATCTCAGTCTGCCATCAACGGGCGTAACGGCATTGTTCGGGCGTTCTGGTAGTGGTAAAAGTACCTTGTTGCGCATTCTGGCTGGGCTAGAACATCAAGCATTGGGTCGTATTCAATTTAACGATCAGCTGTGGCAAGACGGCAAGCAGTGTTTGCCGCCACAAGCACGTAGTGTGGGTGTGATTTTCCAAGATGGCGCATTGTTTCCGCATATGACGGTGCGGCAGAACTTGCAGTTTGCCTTGTCGCGTGCGCCACTGACTCAAGACTTAGTTGACGTTGCCGTACGTTGCCGTATCGACCATAAATTAGATGCTCCCGTGCCAATCTTGTCGGGTGGCGAAAAGCAGCGCGTTGCCATTGCGCGGGCGTTACTATCGTCACCACAGTTGTTACTGCTAGACGAACCCTTGTCGGCATTAGACACCGCAACTAAAAAAGAAATCTTACCGTTTTTAGAAGAACTGAAAGACAGTCTGAATTTGCCGATGATTTATGTCACGCATGCACCTGCCGAGGTTGAGCGGCTGGCAGATCGGGTGGTATTTTTACGAGAGGGGCGCGTCGATTGTGTAGAAACCCTGCAACAAGCCTTGTCGCGTGTTAACTCCCCCTTGTTTACCGACGAGGGCGCAAGCAGTGTACTTATGGCTCAGGTGGATATTCTCGACGCTATGGATGGTCTCAGCCGTTTACGTCTTGACGGCACTGATTGTGCGTTGTGGGTTGCGCAAGTTGATCATTTGGGTGGTTATCGTGTGCGCATGATGGCAAAGGATGTGGGGATTGGCTTAACGGCACCGCAAGATTCGAGTTTGCTCAATGTGTTAAAAGCGACCATTGAGCGCATCGAGCCGCAAGACAGTATGCGTGTTTTACTCGCATTGCGCGTCGGTGAACAAAAGCTTTTTGCACAGATCAGTCAGCGTTCGTTGCGTCAGTTACAGTTGCAGACCGAAATGCAGGTGTATGCGCTGATTAAGGCAATGGCGTTAGTTTAAGGGCACTGCTAAAAACCCCACTTCGTGGAGTTTTTAGCGTTCCCAAGTTTATTTATCCTCTGGTGGAAGGAATTAATCAATGAGTTACAAGCTTTTTTAGTGCACCCCTTCCCCCAGACCCCCAACCCTTGTAGGTTATTAGAAGTACTCTTTAACTATGTCAATCAGTATCCAAATTTGACCACTTTATAGGGTAAAGCAGCGTCATTTGTTTATTGTTACTTTCAACCTTTCCAGTGCCACATAGATCACGGGTGTGGTGTACAAGGTCAATACTTGGCTGACAATTAAACCGCCAATAATGGTAATACCGAGCGGGGTGCGTAATTCTGCTCCGTCTCCCATGCCGATGGCAAGGGGGACTGCACCGAGCAGTGCTGCTAGGGTGGTCATCATAATGGGGCGAAAGCGCACTTGGCAGGCGATAAAAATCGCTTGTGCGGGGGTGAGTCCAAGCCGTCTTTGTCTGTCTAGCGCAAAGTCGATCATCATAATGGCGTTCTTTTTAACCAGTCCAATCAGTAAGAAAATGCCAATGAGGGCAATGACGGTTAATTCTGTATCCATCAGTTCTAAAGCGAGCAGTGCACCAATACCCGCAGAGGGTAGGGTGGATAAAATGGTTAATGGATGTAGCAGGCTTTCATACAAAATCCCCAAAATAATGTACAACAAGATGAATGCCGCTAAAATTAGCAGCGGTTGGCTTTTGTTGCTCGCTTGTAATGCTTTCGCTGTGCCCTGAAAGCTGCCTTTGACCGCGCTTGGTAAGGCAAGATTATCGACAGTGTTGTTAATCAACGTCATTGCAGCATCGAGGGATGTGCCTGTTGAGAGATTAAAGCTGATGGTCGCAGCAGCAAATCCGCCTTGATGATTGATCGAAAGCGGGGCGTTTTGTCGTTCGATATGGGCAATGCGACTCAGAGTAATGGGGGTTCCTTGCGTATTGAGAATATGCAAGGATTCGAGCGTTTGCGGGGTGAGTAGGCTATCGCTATCGGTTTCGAGTACCACGCGGTATTGGTTGAGCGGGTTGTAAATTGTCGATATGAGGCGTTGAGCAAAAGCATTATTGAGCGTGTTGTCGATGTCGCGCATATTGAGTCCGAGCTGACGTGCAGCATCGCGGTCGATCACAAGGCGCGTTTGTACGCCTTTGTCTTGTTGGTCGGAATTGACTTCGGTGAGTTGGGGCAGTGCCGATAAGGCAAGCTTGACGGCTTCTTGTGCCTCGCGCAGATCGTTTAAGTTGTCGGCTTGTAAGGTATATTGATAGGCGGCATTGCTACTGCCACTGCCCATCCTAATGTCTTGCACGGGAATTAAAAATAGGCTTGCGCCAGGAATGCTGCTTTTCGGGCGTAGGCGATTGATGATGTCGCTCACATCGGTTGTGCGTTCTGGGCGCGGTTTAAGGCTAATAAACATGGTAGCGCTATTGGATGCACCAAACCCCATGTAAGCGGTGACGGTAGCAACGTCTGGGTCTTGTTGTAGGGTTTTGATGAAATAATTCAGCTTGCCTTGCATGGCATCGAAAGAAATGGCTTGGTCGGCAGTAACGCGTCCAATCATACGCCCTGTGTCTTGTTGGGGGAAAAAGCCTTTATCGATTTTGATGTATAAGGTGATATTTAAGGCAATGACGGCTAACAACAACGAGAGGATGACCAATGGATGTCTGAGCGACCATGCTAAGGAGTGACGGTAGGCGCGTAGAAGCTGCTTTCCAATTGTCATTCCCATGTAGGCGGTAATCATCCAAGATGTCGAAGTGGTAGATTCCCGCTTACGTGGGAATGACAGGGGCTTAGGCTTTAACAATCTGGCGGCTAATGCAGGGGTTGTTGTCAGTGAAATGATCATCGATATGAATACAGCGGCACTGAGCGTCATGGCAAACTCCTGAAAGAGTCGCCCAATCAGTCCGCCCATAAATAGAATGGGGATAAAGACAGCAACCAGCGATAAGCTAATGGCAATGACGGTAAAGCCGACCTCTCGCGTGCCGAATAATGCCGCTTGATGGGGGCTGTGTCCGCGCTCAATATAACGGTTAATGTTTTCGAGCACGACAATGCTGTCATCGACGACAAAGCCAGCGGCAACGATCAGTGCCATCAGTGAGATATTATTCAAACTAAAGTCTAGCAAATACATGACAGCGAGTGTCGCTAAGAGCGATACAGGAATACTGAGCGCAGGAATGAGGGTGGCGCGTGCATTACGTAAAAATACAAACACCACTAACACCACTAATCCAATGGCAATGGCGAGACTATGCTCGACTTCTTTGAGGCTACTGCGGATGGTGGCGGTGCGTTCCATCGCTGTTTTAAGCGTCATGGCTTCGGGGATTAGCTTATTGAGCGTCGGCAGTAAAGCCGTTACTCTGTCGGCTGTTTCGATGATATTTGCCCCAGGTTGTCGGTAGAGAATCAGCAGTACAGCGGGTTTGCCATTACTAGCACCAAAGGTACGACTGTCTTGAACGGATTGCTCGACCTGCGCAATATCCCCCAAGCGTAGTACCGCTTTATCCTGATACCGAATGATCAACTGTTGATAGTCGGCAGGGGTCTTGAGTTGATCGTTACTGGTGATTTGCCAGCTTTGGCTGTCGCTTTCGATGCTGCCCAATGGTGCAAAGTTGTTGGCATTATTGATGGCAATGCGCACATCTTCGAGCGATAACTGATGACTGTTCAGCGCATTGCTGTTGACGTTAATGCGAATAGCAGGTAACGCACCGCCACCGATAACAACCTGTCCAATACCGTCGACCTGAGCCAGTTTTTGTGCCAGTAAGGTCGAGGCGCTGTCGTACATCTGTGCGCGAGATAGGGTGTCGGAGGTAAGGGCTAACACCATAATGGGCGAGTCTGCTGGATTGACCTTTTTGTAAGTGGGGTTGCTTGTCATGCCACTGGGCAATAGGCCACGAGCCGCTTGAATGGCAGACTGAACATCGCGGGCTGCACCGTTAATATCGCGGTTTAAGTCGAACTGTAAATTAATGCTGGTTGTGCCCTGAATACTGGTCGAGGTGATGTCGTTAACACCAGCAATTTGCCCCAATACTTTTTCGAGTGGCGTGGCAACACTGCTTGCCATGACTTCGGGGCTGGCGCCAGCTAAGGTTGCTTGTACCGAAATGGCAGGAAAATCGACTTGCGGTAAGGGGGCAGCAGGCAAAAACTTAAGTGCGACCAAGCCAACCAGTGCGAGTGCTAGTGTTAGCAGGGTGGTGGCAATCGGTCGATTGATAAAAAAGGAGGAAGGGTTCATTGAATTTGAACGTGCTGTTGCTTAATTTTTTCTTGCAGAAAAGCGGGTAATTTCGACCAGTCAGATAGATCCACCATAATGGGTAGATTGGATTCTGAAAAAGCATCTTTAAGATGCTCTAATTGATGCCAGTCGATTGGTGTTTGTGTTAATAGCACAATGTCGCAGTCCGACCACTGTTTTGCTTTGCCTGACACGCGCGAACCAAACATCCACGCCCGCGCTTCTGGCAAATAACGGGCTAAGATCGCTTTAATTTCTTGTAGCCATTCGTTGGGCAGGTTAATTGTTGGCATGATGTAAACGTACCAATAAAATTTGAGCGTGTGGCTGAATCACGCCAGCACGTAAGGTTTCTTGCAATCCTGATAAGGGCGCATCAGCGCCTAAAGGGTAGTCTTGAATGGTATTCAGCGCTTTTGATAGTGCAAGAAGGGTATCTTGTGCTGCTTGTGGATTTAGGGGCATTTTTATGACTCGTTATTGTCTGCGTTCATTTTACGCCTTTTATGACGAATCGTCATCTTGTTGAATGGATCGCATGTTGAACGAAAAATAATTACCATTATTCGTGTCTTGCATCATGCAAGAGATGTGCAGGCGGTCGCATTTTAGGATAAAGAAAACCCCACGCAGCGGTGGGGTTTTGATGCAAACTTTTCGTTAAAAGATTACTGTCCACAACCGCATATTTGCTTTCCGTTGTATCCCATAGAACATCCATACGGTAAATGAGGTGGGCAAGATGCTAAAACAACACCAGAAAAAGTGGCAGTAAATGCAATCGCAACAAAGATTTTTTTGATCATGATAAGTTTCTCTCTTTTAAAATAATACAATACGAACGAACACAATCATATTCTACAGTAACCGATTTTTACTTGTCAATTATGTCGGTAATTTTTAGTTATTGTTGCTGTGTTTACATTGCAACTATGAAAAACACAACCATAGAACTCAGAAAAGCCTTTGGTGAAAGGGTTTTTAACGAATTTAAGCGCATGGGGCTGCCAATGGAAAGCCCAACTGAGATTGCGAGGACGATTAACCGTAAGTTACCTCAACTATCAGTTACGCCACAAGCTGTCAGAAAATGGATATTCGGCGAAGGATTTCCTTCCCAAGACAAACTTGTGATGCTTGCCGATTGGTTGGGTGTGTCTGCGCAATGGTTGCGTTACGGCACAGGCGAACGCTTGCCCGTATCTTATCGTCCCGAAAACCCATTAGGTAATGAAGCCGCTTCGCCTAGCATGATGCTGTTTGGTTATGAGTATGTGCGCCTCATTCCGTTGGTGGATAACTTAGCGAAATTGTCGGCGAAAGATTTGCGCGTGGTCGAAGGGCTTGTGGCGGTATTGTTGGCTGAGGGGTAGGCTCTGCCATTATTCATTACACTTTATGCTGCTACGGGCGTTGTTTCGGGGCGAACGCTCAGGCGTAAGCCAAAACTATGCAACAATGCGGTTAAGGTTTGCAGGGTTGGATTGCCTTTTTCACTTAGGGTTTTGTATAGCGTTTGACGGTTTAAGCCAGTTTCTTCTGCCACTTCTTTTACGCCCCTCGCTTCTGCGACATTGCGTAATGCCATCATCAACATTCTAGGGTCTGGGTCTTCCATCGCTAACTCTAAATAGGCAGCAATTGTTTCAGGGTCTGTTAGATAGTCACTGGTTTTGTATTCAGTTATTGGCATTATCTTGATTCCTATGTTGCTTCCAGTATTTCTTGGCAAGTGCCACGTCTTTATCCTGTTGTGATTTTGTTCCGCCGCTCAGTAATAGCACGATTGTATCGTCTTCCCAAGCATAGTAAACGCGATAGGCAGGTCCGACGAACAGTCGTAACTCAAAAACACCATCACCAAGATCTTTGTAATCACCTTGATTTCCCAGTATGAGTCGGTCAAGTCTGTTTGAAATAGCGACTTTGCCAGTGCGGTCTTTAAGTTTATTAAACCAGTCATCGTATGGGCATTTGCCATCATCGGTGATGTATTTTGCAATGCGAATCATGCTTGCCCTTTCGTTTATAAGCGACATGCTATTATTTTATGAAGCTTTTGACTTGTATGCAAGCGTATTGCTGAGTTTTGTTCTTAACCGCTCAAACAACAAAAAGATCACAGGCGTGGTAAATAAGGTGAGGAGCTGACTGAGCAACAATCCGCCCACGAGTGCATAACCCATCGGTTGACGGAGTTCTGCTCCTAAGCCTGTAGATAGCATCAGCGGTAGCGCACCAAATAAGGCGGCAAAAGTGGTCATTAAAATGGGTCTTAAGCGTAGGCTGCATGCCTGAAAAATCGCTTCTTGTGCTGCTAAGCCTTGGTTGCGCATGGCATCAAGTGCAAAGTCGATCATCATAATGGCATTCTTTTTGACAATGCCGATGAGTAAAATTAATCCAATGACACCAATCATGTCCAGCGATAGTCCCGCAAAATCTAGGGCAAGAAATGCACCAATGGCGGCAGGAAAAAGCGTTGATAAAATGGTAATTGGGTGAATAAAACTTTCGTAAAGTACGCCTAGCACAATATAGACAGTGATCACGGCAGCCAACAATAAAAAGAGGGTGTTGGATAAAGAAGCACGAAAGGCTTGGGTTGCGCCTTGCCAGTGCGTTTCGATATGGACAGGCAACTCAAGCTGGATTTGCGCTTGTGTGATGGCATTGATCGCATCGCCTAAGCTTGTGTGTGGCGCAAGGTTAAACGAAATGGTTGTGCTGGGGAATTGATCGAGTCGTGTAATGGCGAGCGGTGCTTGGCGTTCGCTAATACGTGCAAACGTGGGGAGTAAAATTTGTTTGCCTTGATTATTGGGAACATACAGATTGTCGAGTTGTGCAATGCCAGCTTGTTTGTTGTCTGTAGTTTCGAGCACCACGCGATATTGATTCGATTGGGTAAAAATGGTCGAAATGAGTCGTTGACCAAAAGCATTATATAAAGCTTGGTCGATGCTTTTGGTGCTGACACCGAGCCGTGCTGCGGCATCGCGGTCAATGTTGATGAAGGCTTGTAATCCTGAGGGTTGCGTATCGGCGCTGACATCTTGCAAAATCGGTAAGTGTTGCAATTGTTCAACGAGTTGTTGTGTTGCTTGTGCCAAGGCCTCGCCATCAGGAGTGCTGAGTTTGAATTGGTATTGTCCTCGCGTGACTTGGTCTTCGACCGTCAGGTCTTGTACTGCTTGTAGGTGCAGGCGAATATCGGGATGTTGTTCGGTTGCCATCATTAATTGTTCGATGACACGCTCGCTGCTGTCGTTACGTTCATCTTTCGGTTTGAGCTGGATGAGTAAGCGTCCGCTATTTGGGGTGGCGTTATTGCCATCGACACCGATAAAAGCGGTGATGTTGTCGATGTTTTGGTTTTGCAACAGGTTGCGACACAGGGCTTGTTGTCGTTCAGCGAAGGCATCGAATGAAGTGCTTTCGGGCACATCGACAATCGCCATGATGCTGCCTGTGTCTTGTGTCGGGAAAAAGCCTTTGGGGATGGCAAGATAGAGAGCGACGGTAGCGACTAAAATCATCAAGGTCGCTGTGAGTGTTGTTTTCTGATGCGCTAATACCCAACGTAATGCGCTTTGGTAGTGGACTAATGTGCTGGAGAAAAAGCCCATTTTTTGCGTTTCTGTGGGTTGCATGAGTAACTTGGCACTTAACATTGGGGTTAGTGTAAGTGATACGATTGCCGATAATAAAATTGCTGTGGCAAGCGTGACCGCAAACTCATTAAACAATCGTCCGAGCATGTCTTGCATAAAGAGCAAGGGAATCAGTACAGCGACAAGCGACAAAGTGAGTGACATAATGGTAAAGCCGATTTCGGATGAGCCATCTAAGGCTGCTTGCAATGCATTTTTGCCCATGTCGCGATGACGGGCGATATTTTCAATCATCACAATGGCATCATCGACCACAAACCCCGTGGCGATTACCAACGCCATCAGCGTTAAATTGTTAATTGAAAAACCGAGTAGGTACATAACACCACAGGTACCAATGAGTGACAAGGGAATTGCCAGTGCAGGAATGAACGTCGCTTTGGCATCGCGCAAGAATAAGAAAATAACCAATACCACCAACACAATGGCGATGAGCATATCCAGCTTCATTTCGCTAATAGCGGCACGAATAGATTGAGTGCGGTCATTGGTGATGCGCACCTCGACGGATGCGGGTAAGTTAGCGGTGAGTTGTGGCAATAGCGTTTTGATGGCATCGGTGACAGCAATGACATTAGCACCAGGTTGGCGCTGAATATTCAGCAGAACGGCGGGTTGGTTATCGACCCACGCGGCAAGGCGCACATTTTCGGCATCATCGATAATGGTGGCAATATCACCCAAGCGAACAGGATTGCCGTTTTTATAAAGGACAATCAGTTGCCGATAGTCTGTTTCTGATTGTAGTTGGTCATTGGCGTCGATGCTGCTAGCACGCTGTTTTCCATTAAAGCTGCCTTTGCTCATGGTGACGTTATTATTGCCAATCAGCGTGCGAATATCATCGAAAGATAGACCTAAGGCGGCAAGTTGTTCGCTATTGACTTTGATGCGCATGGCTGGTCGTTGACTCCCTGCAATACTGACCAAGCCCACCCCTGATAGTTGCGATAACTTCATGGCAAGTCGCGTTTCGACTAAGTCTTGTAACTTAGGAATACTTAAACTGTCTGAGCGAATGGCAAGCGTTAGAATGGGTGCGTCGGCAGGATTAACCTTGTTATAGGTGGGTGGCATGGGTAGGTCAGGTGGCAGTAAATTGCTGGCAGCATTCATGGCCGCTTGTACTTGCTGCTCGGCGACATCTAAGGGTAAATTCAAACCAAAGCGGAGCGTAACGCTGGAAACGCCTGATGTACTGTTGCTGGTCATCTGCGTTAAGTTGGGCATTTGCCCAAACTGTCGTTCTAAGGGGGCTGTGACGGTAGTTGCCATCACGTCGGGGCTAGCACCTGGGTAGCTGGTCGTTACTTGAATGGTGGGGTAGTCGACTTGCGGCAGGGCTGCTAAAGGAAGTTGTTTGTATGCCATTAATCCAGAAAGCAGCAATGCGAGCATCAGTAAACTGGTGGCAATCGGTCGGAGAATGAATAGGCGAGAAGGGTTCATTGTTTTGTTGGTATTTAGATGTGCTTAATCGGGTCTTGTTTATTGTGCAGAATGCGCACAATAAAAACGTGATTTTGTAAAAGTTTGTAATAAATATTGTGGCTTTTGTGGCTAGAGCGACGATAGCCATTAGCAATAGCTGAGGTGTCTTTGCCAAGTAATGGGGTAGTGGTCAGCAACTCAAAATGTTTGGTCAACTCGCTATGATAGCTTTCTGCTTGTTTCATACCGAATTGTGTGGACGTATAGACATAGATGTTTTCAAGGTCAATGGCAGCAAGTTTTGAAATTTCATACGTCATTATGAAGTCTTGCTAAAGCACGTTGTCTAATTTCTACCATCGATAAATTGCTGGGCGTATTTGCCAAAGGATCACTCAATAAGTCCCTTAATTCTGCAACGGCTTTATTTTGTTTGTCTTGCTCGACTAGCCCGACAAGATAGTCATTGAGTTGCTCAAAATGACCATTTAACCGTTCGCTTAGGTATTGGCTGAGACTTTCTGGAAACTGAACTGTGTGCGCTTGCATGAAAGAATCTCCTATTTTCACAGTTTATTTTAACACGCTTTGCTTTGCTGACTCAGGTGTATTACTTCGTTCTTTTTTATCCATCACTTTAACTTGCCCGCCCTCTTTAACCTTATCGCTACCATCGGTAACCACTTTCATGCCAGCGTCGAGCTTTCCTTCGATAGCAACCCTGTCACCTTCTGTTTGCAGTATGTTAATCGGAACAACACTGGCGGTATTGTCGTCGTTAATGACATAGACAAAATCGCCCTTTGCACCGCGTTGAAGTGCTGTGCTCGGTATCGTCGTTACTTGCGTTAGTATTTTAAGTTGTAGTCGAATATTCACAAACTGATTAGGGTATAGGCTTTCGTCGTTATTATCGAATAAGGCTTTTAAGCGGATGCTGCCTGTACTGCTATCGACTTGGTTGTCGAGCGTGAGGAGTTTGCCAGTGGCAATGCGCTGTTTTTTGTCTTTGTCCCATGCCTCAATATCAAGACTTGGGTTGTTACGTAATGCGACTTTCAGATCGGGTAAGGTGTTTTCGGGTAACGAAAAAACGACCGTGATGGGCGTTAATTGTGCGATGGTAACCAAGCCATTGCCATCACTGGCCTTCACTTGATTGCCGGCATCCACTTGTCGAAAGCCAACTTTGCCACTGATGGGGGCGGTAATTTTGGTATAGCTTAGTTGTAGTTTTGTACTGTTGATTTGTGCTGTGTCACTGGCAAGGGTTGCCTGATATTGTTTGACCAATGCCGCTTGTGTGTCGACCTGCTGACTGGCAATGGCATCTTCTGTGGTGAGTTGTTTGTAACGTTTTAAATCGAGCTGTGCATTGTTGAGTAATGCCTGATCGCGTTGGTATTGGCTTTGTTGTTGTTCGAGCAGCGCTTGCAGATTGCGTGGATCAATTTCGGCTAATAGCTGCCCTTTTTTGACGCGCTGACCTTCTTCGAAATACACCGCCATTAACTCGCCATCGATGCGACTTTTAACGGTTACTAAGTTGCGAGCGCTTGCGGTACCCAGTGCATTGAGCCACACTGGGAAGTCTTGTTGGTTAACTGTTGCAACAAAAACAGGTGCAGGACGCATTTTGGGTTGTGCTGGATTGCTGACCTGATCGGATGATTTTTCTGAAGGTTTATAGAAGTAACCATAACCCACAGCCAAGGTTGCAACCAAGATAATCAGAAAAAAAAACCATGTCTTTTTCACGTCTAACTACCGCGTTTCTCGCGTGCCAGTTCAATTTCTTTTGTCTGGATAAAGTACACCAATTGACGACGCGCTTCTTCACCCATATGCTGAAACTCCAAAGCCATCATGCTGGTACCATCGGGATGTGGAATGACTTTGACCACTTGCGAGCGTAACATAATGGGTCCATCTTGTTTGTTCAGTACGAGCAACAAATCGACAATAGCACCGTGCTCGATAGTCACAGCCGTGTCAAATGAAAGTCCGCCTGCGCTGATATTAACGGGTATAGTCGGAATCACGTATTTAATCGCATCGTCACCTAATGTTTGCGTCAAGAAGTTCAGTTTTTCGTTCATGGCTCGCAAAGCCGCCGCCATGAGTGAACTTTTCTCAGCGATTTGTTCGATGATGTTATCAATGCGAGAGTCGAGTTCATCCAGCTCAGTCGAAAAATATTGTTCGACGAATAGGGTGTCTACGGTTGCGGGAAGTGGATTACGCGCCTCTTCAGCCGTCAGAACACGATAAGACATGGGAAGCAAAGCATCCATACGAAAATATGCACGTTTTTGTGCGCCGTTATCACTCATGCGGTTGCCAATTTAGTTAGTTGTGAAACAGAGGTCTCGAGCTGACCCGACGCACCATAGATATTCATTTTAGGCTGTTTGCCTGTCAATAATCGTAACGCATGTTCGTTTAAACGAATCATGGCTTGCAACAAAGCACCATTGCGCTGATTGGCTTGCTGAACCTGTTTACCCACTGTCCGCACCGCTTCAGCTGTTTCTGCGCCGCAATGAGCGCTAAGGTGAGTAATAAGATGTTCGCCTGTAAAGCCTGTAGCATATGCCGCATCGAGCAGTTTTATTTCTTGTTTTGATAAGACAAGTAGTAATGCTTCTTTTTCTTGTGCCATGCGATTGATGTGTGCATTTTCTTTTTCTTTTAACGCCAAAAACTCAGCCTCTAGTAATGCCAACATCACATTCATGTTAGTCATCCAGAGCTGAGTCGCATTGCACAGTTCCATTATCGTTACCTGCCTGTCCATATGTGTTATCGACGTAGCGCAGCCTCAAAAGCCATTAAACGCGCTGCAATAACACCTGGTTGTACCTTGTAGCTACCATCAGCGAGTGCAGCACGAATATTGGCAACCTTATCATTATTGACCTCTGGCTGCTGTGTTGCCGACTGAGAAAGCTGACGTAAACGACTGGTTGTGTCTGTAATCGTTACTTTTTCTGTCTTAAACGCTTCAGAACTAACCGCTGTACCCTTATCATCTGCACTCTTACGGATGACACTAGATTCAGGCTGGTTCAAAACTTTACTGGGGGATGTGCCCACACCACGCAGTAGATTGTTGATGTCCATGATTTCGACCTCACCTATATTTATTATCATTCTAGCAATTTTTCTGCCTTTCTGAAAAGAATAGCGGCAAATTTAATGCAAACTTTAATTTTTTTATCATTTTTTTAAGATTCACCGACGGTTATGCGTCAGACAACGGATATTTTGTTGTCTAAGGTACAAGAATACTATCGGCAGAAAGGATATTTCCTTTAATGATTTTTCCAGATGATTGGTTCTGTACGCGAATTTGTTTCCCTTTTTCACCCGATTCTAAAGCAATGCCCAACATCTCGATTGCAACCTGATCGGTGCTGACGATAATGCGCACCTGATCGCCTTTTTTGATCAGCTGGCTTGCACGAATTTGGTTATTGCTTAGTGCTGTTCCAGCACCAATAAATTGCCTAGCGCTGATGTTGTTAATGTCGGCAATATTGTGCAAGTGTGTGTGTTTAACTTGCGCGTCTGGCAACCAAGTCAGGTTTACGTCGGCTGGGGTGATGCTTGCACCTAAAGGAATGTCTTTATTGGTTATGACGACAGGTAATTCGCCCGATATTTTGGCGTTAAGATAGCGCTGCCATTTAGGTTGTGTACAGATAAGGCTTAAATTGATATTCCCCGTTTTTTGCCCGCTATTCCAGCGAATGTGTGGCGCGTGTTGGCAGGTGGGGGTTTGTGCGGTAGCCGATAGTGGCGTTAGTGCTACGATGGGATTGTGTAACTGAGGGTCTAAGTGTTTTAACAGGTAGTTGCGTGCAAGCTGCGTCATTTCTTGAGGGGTTTCGGCACTTGCAGGTACTAAGAGCGCACAATAAAAGAACAAAATCATGCTAAGGGTGTATAGTTGGCACGATTTGCGCTTTTGTGTTTTCATAGTATGTTAGATTTACCCCTAAGATGTTGCAATGTTGTCATTGTAGCGAAAAAATGGATTGTATATTATGTCAAATCTGCTTAAAAATATTGATCGGCGCACCAAACTCGTCGGCATGAACCGCATGGAACTGTTGCTGTTTACCTTACATGATGAGCAGCTTTTTGGCATTAATGTCTTTAAAGTTCGCGAAGTGATTCGTACACCACACATTTCTCCTGTGCCTAAGGCTGACCCGAGGGTTATTGGTATTGCCGATATTCGTGGCACAACCATGCCGATGATTGATCTGCCCCTCGCGTTAGATATGGATCCCTTGTCTAAGGTTCCTGGTACCCTAACCATCGTGACAGAGTTCAACAGTTCCATTCAAGGGTTCTTAGTCGGTTCTGTTGATCGCATTGTGCATTTGCGTTGGGAAGATATTTTACCGCCACCCGAAACACTCATGAATGTGAATTATTTAACAGGCATCACTAAAGTGGGTAATGCTTTGGTCGAAATTGTCGATGTGGAGCGTGTGTTGCAAGAGGTTGCAGGGCGTAGCAGTGCCGATGTTTCTGAAGAGGTTGCACATGTTGGTATGAATATTACCAAAGGGCGTGATTTTTTAGTGATTGGTGCGGATGATTCTGTCGTGGCACGCTCTAAGTTAAAAGCGGTTTTGGACAAGATCGGTGTTCGGTCGATGATTTTTAATAATGGACGTTTTGCATTAGAAGCCCTACAAAAAATGGCAGATG
>DZAT01000055.1 GCA_022736205.1 Thiomicrospira cyclica | reverse complement strand
TTGCCGATATTGAAGCCTTCATTCAGCAACGCCTCAATCCCAGTTTTGTCATTGACATGACCGACTCTGGTTGGCGCGATGTGCCACGTTATCTCAAAGCTGCGACTTATCGTCTCGAAAAACTGACAGAAAATCTACCGCTCGATGAGCGTCGTCAGGATGAATACAATGATGTTGAACGCTTAATGCTACAAGCCAAAGGCTTGCAGCAAATGCACCCAGAACGTTACCTTCAGGCACAAACAATGGCAATCGAATTATGGGTTGCCATCTTTGCCCAGCCATTAGCCCTAAAAGGCGCAGCTTCATTGAAACGCTTAGAAAGCATCTTAGCAATAAAAGGAATTCTATGATTTTTGTTGATGCGGATGCTTGTCCGCTTGCGATTAAAGAGATTTTGTTGCGCGCTGCGGAACGAACAGGTATTGGTATGGTGTTTATTGCCAATCATTCGATTCCGCTGCCAAAGCGCGACAATGTTAGTTTTGTGATGGTTGAAAAAGGCTTTGATGTTGCTGACAATGTTATTGTTGCCCGCATTCAGGCTGGCGATTTGGTTGTAACACAAGATATTCCGCTTGCAGCAGAGGTATTAGCTAAGGGAGCACAAGCAATGGGCTTGCGTGGACAGGTGCATACCGCTGATAATATCCGCGCTCGATTGACAGTGCGTGATTTTATGGAAACCATGCGCTTCAGTGGTGAGCATACGGGTGGACCCGCTCCCTTATCGACCAAAGATCGACAAGCGTTTGCCAATGCCCTCGATCGCTACTTACTTATTTTTGCTCGTTTACAGGAGAAACTCGCCCCATGCCCGCAATAAAAAAATCATTTCCGCTTGAAAAATTAGCCGATATTCAAGCAGCACCACAGGATTTTCGTTTAATTGAACGTATGCCTTGGGATGAACATACAGAGCTTCCTGTTCTGCTTTCTGATCCGAGTGATGATGATACCTATTTGATTTTATTAGATACAGAAACAACAGGTGTCGATAAGCTGAAAGACGGTATTGTTGAGTTGGGCATGTTGGCGGTGCGTTACAACCCCAATACGGGTAAGGTTGTCATGTTATCAGACAAATATTCTGAGCTAGAAGATTGCGGCGTACCAATTTCGCCAGAAAGTCAGGCGATTCACGGCATTAGTCAGGATATGGTCGCAGGAAAATCCTTCGATGATGATGAAATTGCTAATTGGATGGCACCAGCGAGTTTGGTATTGGCTCATAATGCGGCTTTTGACCGTGCTTTTTTTGATCGTCGTTTTGCCACAATGGGTGATAAGGCTTGGGCGTGCTCGTTTCTTGAAATGCCGTGGCGTGAAGCTGGATTTGAGTCGGGTAAGCTGGAATATCTACTTTATCGTAATGGCTACTTTTATGAAGGACACCGCGCGTTAACCGACTGTTTTGCAATGGCGTGGTTGTTTTATCTACAGCCAGAACTTCTTAACGGACTGCTCAATAAGTCAGCACGTAAAACGGTCATGGTTCGAGCTTGGGGTGCGCCGATTGATGTGAAAGACATTCTCAAGGCGCGTAGTTATCGCTTTGATGATGGTCGTGCCAGCGGTGCCAATAAGCATTGGTGGCGTGAAGTCGATGAAGCTGCGATGGATGCGGAACGTGAGTTCTTAGACGCAACTTACAAAGACGGTTCTACCAAAGCGGGCTATGAAAATAGAGATGCCAGTAAACGTCATAAAATGTGATTGCTTTTGATTTAGCATAAAATCTGTATTCATCCTTCGACAACCTCAAGATAAACGGTATATTATTGATTGTAAATTCATACAATCAGAGTCGTTCGCACTGAGCTTGTCGAAGTGTCGTTTTTAGCGTTTTCTTTAAGCACCTGACAACAATAATTGTTGGTCGGTCAGCCATTTGGCAAGCGTGATGAGTGGTAAGCCAATGAGTGCGCTAGGATCCTCATTTTCAATGCGCTCAAACAAACAAATCCCCAATCCTTCTGACTTAAACGAACCCGCACAGTCGTAGGGGCGTTCTTTTTCTAGGTATGCATTCAGTTGCGACGAGGAGAGTTGACGAAAAACAACCCGCGTTTCATCAATGTGTGTGTGTTCAGTTTCAGCGTTGCGCAAAATCAGACTGGTATAAAAAGTAACGGTTTTACCCTGCATCAGCGTTAGTTGCTCAAGTGCGACGTGATGATTACCTGGTTTTCCCAATTTGATGCCGTTACATTCGGCGCTTTGATCTGAGGCAATAATCAATGCGTTTGGATGGTCTTGTAAAATTCGTGCGGCTTTTTGTTGTCCTAAGCGAAGCACCATGTCTTTTGTCGATTCTTTACTGAGCGGTGTTTCATCAATGTGAGGCGCAATACAGTTGAAAGGTAATCCCAGTCGCGCCAACAATTGTTGGCGATAAAGCGATTGAGAAGCTAGAATTAGCGGTTTAGAAGGGATGCTCACACAATATCTCGCGGTTTAATGAATAAAGTAATCGGTTTTTAAGGGCTTTCCCTTTGACCTTAAAGGCGAGATAGGGTATCATTTTACGTTATGTTTGAAAAGTTACCGTACCAATTAGATGTTGCTTTGTTGGCTCGCAAGGGTCATGAGTTTGCATTTGTCTTAGAAGCTAAGGAATTGGAGCGGTTAGCGCAAGCTACTTTGGGGGTCAAGTCGACCGCTGAAGGGGTTTTGCGCTTTTCACTTTTTGATGGGCGTGTGCCGCAAATTCATTTGCAGGTGCGCGTGCTGGTCAGTTTGATTTGTCAGCGAACATTAGAAGTATTCGACTACCCGCTTGAGGTGTCGGTTGCGTTAGTGTTTGCTGATGATGACGGGACAGACTGGACAGAAGAACAAGAAGTGCTTTTGCCAGAAGAAATGAATGAGAACCCAAGGGTGTGGATTGAGGACAGTCTGTTACTGGCCTTGCCGTTGGTGCCAGTGCAGCCCGGATCCCATCCTGTCGAATATGTAGTAGGCGAGGTCGAACCGATTGAGGAAGCAAAACCCAATCCGTTCGCAACCCTCAAGGTAATGATGAAAAAGGAGTAAAACCATGGCTGTTCAACAGGTTAAGAAATCGACTTCACGTCGTGACATGCGTCGTTCACACGATGCGATTACAGGCAAGGCATTGTCTATCGAAAGCACAACTGGTGAAGTACACCAGCGTCACCACGTAAGCCCAGATGGCTTTTACCGTGGTAAGCAGGTGCTTAAGGTCGCTACAAAGGCTTAATGTCGGGTGACTACCCTCGCAATTGACGCAATGGGTGGGGATCATGGGCTAGACACCACGATCCCTGCGTCACTTAAAACCCTCAAAGATTTCCCACAGCTGACCTTAATCTTGGTTGGTGATGAAGCTGCTATTACAGCGCGTCTGGCTTCTGTTTCTGCTCCGATGGATCGTATCGTTATCGTTCATGCGCCACAAGTTGTGGATATGGATGAAGCACCCTCTAAAGCTTTACGCGGTAAACGTCAGTCTTCAATGCGCTATGCTATTGATGCGGTGCACGATGGTCGTGCGGGTGCTGTTGTTTCGGCGGGTAATACAGGCGCCTTAATGGCGATGTCTAAGTTTGTTTTAAAAACTTTGCCTGGAATTGAGCGCCCCGCAATTTGTGGTGTGTTGCCGAAGATTGGCGGTCATACGTTGATGCTCGATTTAGGTGCTAACGTTGGTGCATCAGGTGAAAACTTGTTGCAGTTCGCCTTAATGGGGCATGTATTAGCACAAGCGGTCGATGGTCTCGAAAACCCTAGTATTGGTTTGCTTAATATTGGTCAGGAAGAAATGAAAGGACATGCTCGTATTTGGGAGGCGGATGCGTTATTGCGTCAATGGCCGCTCAATTACATTGGTTATGTCGAAGGAAACGAGATTTGTACAGGGCATTGTGACGTTGTCGTTTGTGATGGCTTTGATGGCAATATTGCGCTTAAAGCTTCAGAAGGCGTAGCCAAAATGGTTCGCCATTACATGAAGGCTGCCTTTATGCGCACTTGGTGGACAAAGTTGCTCGGTTTGATTGCCTCTCCTGTGCTTAAAGCTTTCGCAGCCAGTATTGATCCGCGTCGTTACAATGGGGCTTCTTTATTAGGATTGCGCGGTATTGTGGTGAAGAGTCATGGCGGTGCAGATGCCATTGCCTTCGAATATGCCATTCGCCAAGCCATTCTTGAAGTCGAAAAACAAGTTCCTGCCCGTATTGCAGCGAGCTTAGAACAGCTTATGTTACAGAGTATTGAATGAGTTTAATAAATGCACGCATCCTTGGTACGGGCAGTTATTTGCCTGAAGGATTGCTTACCAACGCTGATTTAGAACAGCGCATCGAAACAACGGATGCTTGGATTGTTGAGCGAACGGGTATTCGAGAGCGTCATGTTGCAGCAGAAGGTCAGTTTACCAGTGATTTGGCAGTAGAAGCAGCAAAAGCGGCTTTGCTCAGTGCTAATATGGATGCCAACGACATTAAACTGATTGTCTTGGCGACAACTACGCCTGATCGTGTTTTTCCCAGTGTTGCTTGTTTGGTTCAAGGTAAGCTAGGTATTACCAATGGCTGTCCAGCGATGGATGTTCAAGCGGTGTGTAGTGGTTTTATTTATGCCTTGTCGACAGCGAATGCCTTTATTCGTTCGGGTCAAGTTAAAACCGCTCTGGTGATTGGTGCTGAAACCTTAACGCGTATTACCGATTATAATGATCGTGGTAACTGTATGTTGTGGGGCGATGGTGCTGGTGCAGTCGTGCTGGGCGCTTCGGAAGAGGAAGGCATTATATCGACACATTTGCACGCCGATGGTCGCCACGAAGAGATGCTCTACGTCGAAGGTGGTGGTACGCGTGGGATTGGTGAACCTGCTTATATGCGTATGCAGGGCAATGGTGTTTTTAAGATGGCAGTCAATACCTTAGATGCGATTGTCGATGAAACCCTTGCTGCGAATGAGCTACAAAAATCAGATTTAGATTGGTTGGTTCCCCATCAAGCAAACAAACGTATTATTGATGCGACAGCGCGTAAACTCGATATGTCGATGGATCGCGTCATTTTGACGGTGGGTGAACACGGTAATACGTCTGCGGCATCGGTTCCTTTAGCATTGGATACGGGTGTTAAAGATGGTCGTATTAAGCGCGGCGAGTTAATTTTGATGGAAGCTTTTGGTGGCGGCTTTACTTGGGGTTCTGCTCTGGTTCGCTTTTAACCGTTAGCTTTTTAGTTTTGTTTTAGGATTCATGTAACATGACAACAGCATTCGTTTTTCCAGGTCAAGGTTCACAAAGTGTCGGTATGCTTGCTGATGTTGCTGCAGCGTTTTCTCAAGTTCAAGAGACCTTTGCAGAAGCTTCTGATGCGCTAGGTTATGATTTATGGGCTGCTGTTGTTAATGGTGAAATGCTCAATCAAACCGCCGTAACACAGCCTGCGATGTTGGCAGCTGGTTTGGCGATGTATCGTATTTTAAAGGACGAAGGCAAAGCCGATAACCTGAGCTTTATGGCAGGTCATTCGTTGGGTGAATATACTGCATTGACGGCATCAGGTGTCTTTGCGCCGAAAGATGCCTTTGCTTTGGTGCGTGCTCGTGGTGAGTTTATGCAATCTGCCGTACCAGAAGATGTTGGCGCGATGGCTGCTATTTTAGGGCTGAGCGATGAGCAGGTTCGTGATTGTTGCGCACAAGCTGCTGCTGATGACATTGTATCTGCAGTGAATTATAATTCACCTGGTCAAGTCGTGATTGCGGGTCATAAAGTTGCTGTTGAGCGTGCAATGGATCTTTGCAAGCAAGCAGGCGCAAAACGTGCTTTGCCTTTGCCCGTCAGTGTGCCGAGTCATTGTGCTTTGATGAAGCCTGCTGCTGAGCAATTAGCGCAGATGTTGGCAAGTGTTCAGTTGTCAGTACCCAGTGTTGGTGTGGTCAATAACGTTGATGTTCGTGTTGAAGCCGATGCCACTGCGATTAAAAGTGCGCTTGTCCAGCAACTTTACTCTCCCGTTCGTTGGGTAGAAACGGTACAATGGCTTAAGTCGCAGGGTGTTACACGCATTGTCGAAGTGGGTCCTGGTAAGGTATTAGCAGGCTTGATTAAACGGATTGATGGTGACATCGAAAATTTTGCCGTTGCAGATTTAAAGACATTGCGCGATTATTGTGCGCAATAAATAGAGTTACGAGTGGATTATGTCAGAACAGCAGTTAACAGGTCAGGTAGCATTAGTAACAGGCGCGAGCCGTGGTATTGGTAAGGCGATTGCCATTGCGTTGGGTAATGCTGGTGCTTACGTTGTCGGTACCGCGACGTCAGAATCAGGCGCAGCGCAGATTAGTGCCTATATGTCAGAAGCAGGTATTCAGGGGCATGGAAAAATGCTGGATGTACGTAATGCGGATGCAGTTGCTGCGTTGGTCGATGAGATCGCTGCTGCTCAAGGAACGATCGGCATTTTAGTTAACAATGCAGGCATCACGCGCGATAATCTGCTAATGCGTATGAAGGATGATGAGTGGGATGATATTATCAATACCAACCTTTCTTCTGTTTATCGTGTTAGCAAGGCATGCCTACGTGGCATGATGAAAGCGCGTACAGGGCGTATTATTAATATTGCTTCAGTTGTTGGTTCGATGGGTAATGCAGGTCAAACCAATTACGCTGCGGCAAAAGCGGGTATTATGGGCTTCAGCCGTTCCCTAGCGCGTGAAGTGGGTTCGCGTAATATTACGGTGAATACCGTTGCACCTGGTTTTATCGACACCGACATGACGCGTGCTTTGTCTGAAGATCAGCGTGCACAATTGGTTAAAGAAATTCCATTAGGTCGCATGGGTGCGGCAGAAGACATTGCCGCGACGGTATTGTTTTTAGCCTCTCCTGCGGCTGGATATATTAGCGGTCAGATATTACATGTCAATGGCGGCATGTACATGATCTGATGCCATTCAGTTTTAAGTATCACTTTTATTTACTCGTGGAGAACACATAATGAGCACTATCGAAGAGCGCGTCAAAAAGATCGTTGTTGAACAATTAGGCGTTAAAGAAGAAGAAGTAACGGTTGACGCTTCTTTTATTGATGACTTAGGCGCTGATTCATTAGACACTGTTGAATTGGTTATGGCTTTGGAAGAAGAATTCGATTGCGAAATTCCTGATGAAGAAGCTGAAAAAATCACAACAGTACGTATGGCTGTTGAATATATCAATGCGAACAACAAAGACTAATCTTTGTTTGTGATCGTGATGTTCAAAATATCCGAGCCAGTCTCGGATATTTTTTATTAAGCAAGGCAAAAAGAGGGTTTCCTTTTGGCTAAACGTCGTGTTGTGGTTACAGGGTTAGGTATCTTGTCGCCTTTGGGTAATGATGTTAGGACAACTTGGGCTGCTGCCTTGGCTGGAAAAAGTGGTATTGTGTCCATTAGTGCGTTTGACGCTTCTGGTTATAACACACGCTTTGGGGGAACGATTAAAGATTTTGATCCATCTTCTTGGCTTCCTGCGAAAGAAATCAAGAAAATGGATCCATTTCTGCATTATGGTATTGTTGCAGGCTTGCAAGCTTGGCAGGATGCAGGTATTACGGTGACTGGCGAAAATGCGGGTCGATTGGGTGTGGCGATGGGATCGGGTATCGGTGGGATTGGTACGATTGAACAGCAGCATGATGTGTTGTTGGCTTCAGGAGCGCGTCGTATTTCTCCTTTCTTTGTACCATCAAGTATTATCAATATGATTTCAGGACACTTATCGATTCTGTTGGGGTTGCAAGGACCTAATATGTCGGTGGTGAGTGCATGTGCAACAGGAACGCATGCGATTGGTGATGCAATGCGTATGATTCAATACGGTGATGCTGATGTGATGCTTGCTGGTGGCGCTGAACATGCGACAACCCCTTTAGGTTTGGCTGGTTTTAGTGCTGCGAGAGCTTTATCTCAGCGAAATGATTCACCGCAAGAGGCATCTCGTCCGTGGGATAAAGATCGTGATGGGTTTGTTTTGTCTGACGGTGCTGGTGCGCTTGTTTTAGAAGAATATGAGCATGCCAAAGCGCGTGGTGCGCGGATTTATTGTGAGCTTGTCGGCTTTGGTATGAGCAGCGATGCGCATCATATGACCATGCCGTTAGCGGATGGTTCGGGTGCGGCTGCCTGTATGCGCAATGCCTTGCGCGATGCACAGTTTAATCCAGAGGATGTCGATTATATTAATGCTCATGGAACCTCGACCCCTTTAGGTGATGTTGCTGAAACAAAAGCGATTAAATTGGCTTTTGGCGATGCGGCTAGTCGTTTGATGGTTAGTTCTACTAAGTCGATGACAGGGCATGCATTAGGTGCAGCTGGAGCAATAGAGTCTATTTTGTGTGTGCTGGCATTACAAGATCAGCTTGTGCCGCCGACCATTAACTTGTATGAACCTGATGAAGAGTGTGATTTGGATTATGTGCCGTTGGTTGCTCGTCAGGCGCAGGTTCGCGTTGCCGTTAATAACTCTTTTGGTTTTGGTGGGACAAACGCGACCTTAATTTTCGCCCAGGTGTGTTAAGTGTCAGCACTGCCTCCCGAAGTAATAGCGAGGATAATCCCTGAAGCGGTTGATTTACTGCGCTTACATACTGCCTTTCCAGATAAATATCCCGCACTTTTTGCGTCCGCCAGTGGGGGGATTAATGGGCATCGTTATGATTTGTTATTTGCGGGATTAGTGCCTGTTTCTTTATCGGTGCTGGATTCGCTGGATGTTTCTGTTGCTCAGTCTGTTTCTGACTTTCCCTTTATTGGTGGCTATGTTTGTTTTTTTCCTTATGAGTATGCGGCACAAGTAGAGCACTGTTTGTCTTTACCCGTTCAAGTTGGGTTGGATACTCAAGTTTGGCAGGTGTCGGCTGCTTTTATTTGGGATCACCAGACCCATACCTTAAGCGCTGTTGCACAGCCTGAATATCACGATTGGTTAGAACAGTTGTGGCAGGATTGGGATTCGTTACCATTGTTAGATATCAAAGCGAAGCGTTCTGTTAATGCTTTGGTGAGCGAAGCGCCAGAACAAGGCTTTTTAGACGGGGTTGAACGCTGTAAGGATTATATTCTTTCGGGAGATGTGTTTCAGGTAAATTTGTCGCGTCAATGGCAAGCACAGATTGATACGCTCGTCACGCCAGCTGATGTTTTTGCACAGCTTAGAGTTACTAATCCTGCTCCTTTCTCGGCATTGTTGGCATGGGAAAATCAGGCAGTGATCAGTTCATCGCCCGAGCGTTTGGTTCGGGTGCAACAAGGGCGCGTCGATACCCGTCCGATTGCGGGAACGCGCCGTCGTGGTGATAACGCACAAGCTGATAATGCCATGATTGAAGAGTTGCGTGCGCATCCCAAAGAAAATGCCGAGCATATTATGCTGCTTGATTTAGAGCGCAATGACTTGGGACGTGTTTGTGTGCCTGGTAGTGTTTGTGTCGATGAGTTGATGAGCGTTGAAACTTACACCCATGTGCATCACATTGTCTCTAATGTGTGTGGAGAATTGAAAGCAGGAATCACGGCGAAGCAAGTGATTGATGCCGTCTTCCCTGGTGGGACGATCACGGGTTGCCCTAAAGTGCGCTGTATGGAAATTATTGCCGAACTAGAACAAACGCCTCGTGGCGTTTATACGGGCTCTTTGGGTTATGTGAGTCTCGATGGGCAGATGGATTTGAATATTTTAATTCGTAGTTTCTATTGGGAAGCTGGAGTCTTGACCTTTCGGGCGGGCGCTGGCATTGTCTATGATTCAGTCGCACAAGCAGAGCTGGAAGAGACAAGGCATAAGGCAAAGGGCTTGCTGAGGGCGTTAGGATGAGTCTCGCTGAAACATTACCGTTACGCTCTTGCCTTTATGGCGACGGTTTATTTGAAACGATGGCTTATCGTGCTGGGGAATTGCGTTATTGGTCGTATCATTGGGCGCGATTACAACAGGGATTGTTACGTTTGTTGTACCCTAAGGTTTCAGAAATGGATGTTTTGGCTGTATTGCAGCCTCAGCTAGATGCACTAACAACAGATGCCGTCATCAGGCTTACGGTGACGCGGTGCGGTGCGCGTGGTTATCGTGCTATGCCCGATGCGCAGATTGATATTGACGTGCAGATATCGCCTTTTCCGACACAGCGCTGGCATGGTCGAGGTATTAAGACGCGTTGGTGTACAACAACCTGGGCGCAGCAGCCATTGCTGGCAGGTATTAAACACCTCAACCGATTAGAACAGGTTCTGGCTCGTAGTGAATGGACAGATACAACGATTGAGGAAGGATTGGTTTGCGATACGGCTGGTAGTGTTATTTCGGGTACAATGTCAGCATTATTAGTGCGTTATGGTCAAATTGTTTTTGCAGCAGATACGAGTCAGACAGGCATTGATTCGGTTGCCAGAAGGGTAGTGATGCATGCTTTGCCTGAATTAGGCTACAGCTTGCAAATGCGTAGCCTCTCACGTCAAGATATCATTAATGCGGATGAAGTTATTATGATGAATGCAATACAAGGTGTTGGTTTTATAACTGAATGCGATGGTTATTGTGGTGTTTCTAATCAGTTAGCACTGTCTGTGAATGGTTTTTTCTAATGCAAGCAGAAATTTTTATACGAGGAATGTATCATGCTCCGTAAGGGCGTTGTATGGATAGCGATGGCTGGCATGATTATGACGGGTGTCTATCAGTGGTTTTTTTCGATGACACGTTCTCCGATTAGTGACGTGCCCACACAGACGGTTGTTAGCATTGTTTCTGGAACAACCCTGGGTGGGATTTCAAAACAGTTACATGAGTCTGGTCTGGTAGATTATCCTTTTGTATTTAATGCGTTAGTTCGTATGTCTAAGATGGAGAATAAGCTTAGGGCTGGGGATTATAAAGTTGATACGGCTTGGACTTATCAAGAGTTAATGACCCACTTGGTTAACGATCCCGAAGTTCAGTATCCGATCACCTTAATTGAAGGCATGACGTTAGTTGAAGCCATGCGCATTGTGCAGACCAACGAAAAGGTTAAACGTGAATTTGCTGACATCGACACCCGTGAGATAGCGCGGTTGTTAGCGATTGCTGATAATGCTGAGGGAATGTTGTTACCCGATACTTATTTTATTCGAGCGAGAACGTCTGAGTCTGAATTTTATAAGCGTGCGAATCAGGCATTAACCGAATTGTTGGCTCGTGAGTGGCCTAAACGTGCTGAGGGTTTGCCCTTCAAAAACGCTTACGAGGCTGTGGTTGCTGCTTCTGTGGTCGAAAAAGAAACGGGTGTGCCCAGTGAGCGTCCTTTAATTGCCGCTGCGATTGTGAATCGTCTGAAAAAAGGTATCCCGTTGCAAATGGATCCGACGGTGATTTATGGGTTAGGTAGTCGCTTCGATGGTAATATTCATAAAAAAGACTTGTCTGATCCATCGCCTTACAACACCTACATGCACAAAGGCTTGCCACCAACGCCGATTGCTTTAGCCAGTGCGGAATCAATTTATGCGGTGTTGCATCCCGCCAATAGTGAAGCGATTTATTTTGTTGCGAAAGGTGATGGCAGTCATCAGTTTTCAGTGACTTTAGAAGAACATAATGCGGCTGTACGCAAATATCAGTTAGGAAAGTAA
>DZAT01000014.1 GCA_022736205.1 Thiomicrospira cyclica | reverse complement strand
CAATGGAAAGCAATGCCGCTGCTGCAGTTTATGCCAGCGAAAATGCAGGCAGTGCAGCCATTGCCTCTGAGCAAGCAAGTCATTTGTATCATTTACGCGTCTTGGCGAACACGATTGAAGATCAAGTTGATAATACCACGCGTTTTTGGATTGTTTCACGTCATGGCAGTGCGCCCAGTGGACTGGATAAAACAGCGATTATTTTTTCGATGCCCAATCGCCCTGGGGCTTTGCACGAAGTGCTAGGCTATTTTGCAGAAAAAGGGATTAGTCTGTCGCGTTTAACCGAACGCCCCTCGAAACAAGCCAAGTGGAGCTATGTTTTTTATGCCGATATTGAAGGGCATAGTGACTCAGAACCCTTAAAGTCGGTATTGGCTAAAGTGGAAGGTGTGAGCAGTTTTTATAAGTTGTTAGGGTCTTTTCCAGTAGCACCTTATTAGCTTGAGTGGAGTTTGAAAGTGAATAAGTTATTGCATCTTCTTTTTTCTTTATTTTTAGTTGCGGGTTGTTCTTTATCGCCTCAAAATTATACTAGCTCTACTCAAGAGCAGCGATATTTTTCAAGTGCAGAACTTTGGGCAAAGCAAAGTAAATGGATGGATGCTTATTACTACATTGAAGATAACTTAAATTCGATAAAGCCAGAAATAAAACTACAATCATATAGTCTTATTAATGCGTACCCTAAAATTATCTCTGACTATTCAGTAAGTTCTTTTCAGCAGTGTCAATCATATGGAAAAGAAAAGTGTCGTGCTTTAATGTCCAGAAGACTTAACGAATATAAGAAAAATGCTACTGAAGCTGATTATAATTCTGCATTATTAGCATTTAATGGTCAATTTGGTGTATCAATAATACAGTCTAATATTTCAGAACAAAATATTAACAATGAAGAAGATGCTAATAAAAATATAATTATTCAAAAGCCAAAACTCTTTGAAAATAAGTCCGCTTTCGGTTTTAAATACTTTGTATTAGGTTCTACAGAAAGTTCTTTAATTGGCAAATCAACTGGATGGCACTGCATTGATAATCCTAAAAAGCTTTTGGGCGACAGGAATTGTTATACATCGAATAATGTTAACGTTGAAACGATTGCTGGCATTATCCCTAAAAGTATATTCTTATTCTTTAATGATGATCAGCTAACAACTATTTCGATAACCATAAAGTCCTCAGAGTTTAGGCAAGTATATCTAGCGTTATCTGAAAAATATGGAAAAGGGACTGTAAAGTCAGAAATTTTGACTAATAGAATGGGTGCTAAGTTTTCTTCAGAGGAAGCTAAATGGGAAGTTGGTGATTTTAGAGTTTCTATTAAAGAAAGGTCGGGAACTATTGATGAATCGAGAGTTCTTTACTTGCATAAATTTGCTCAAGATTCTTTTAAAGATAGAGTTGAAAAGCAATCAATCAATAATGCTAAAGATTTATAGTTTATAAGGTTTGATGATTTATGTCTTGTGATTCCTTTGTTTTATCTGCCATTCGTGGCTTAACGCCTTATCAAACAGGCAAACCCATTGATGCGTTGCAGCGCGAGTTTGGTTTGACGCGCATTAGTAAATTAGCTTCGAATGAAAACCCGTTAGGGTGTTCGTTTGAGGTGGTTACAGCCTGTCAGGCAATATTAGAAGGTATGGCGCGTTATCCCGATGGGGCTGGCTTTGCCTTAAAATCAGCGATTAGTCAGCATTTTAAGCTCGATGCCGCTGGGTTGGTGTTAGGCAATGGTTCTAACGATGTATTAGAGCTCATCGGTCGCACCTTTGCTGGGGCGGGTGATGAGGTGATATTTTCGCAATATGGTTTTGCTGTCTATTCTATTACAGCGCAAGCGATTGGTGCAACGGCAGTGCAAGTGCCTGCTAAAGATTATGGTCATGATTTAATGGCCATGGCTGCTGCTGTTACGCCAAAAACAAAACTTATCTATATCGCCAACCCAAACAATCCAACAGGCACGTGTTTTGGTCAAACTGAGTGGGATGCTTTTATGTCGGTGGTGCCATCAACGGTGATGGTCGTGCTCGATGAGGCCTATACTGAATATGTGACACGACCAGATTATGCGGATGGTTTGCGCGAGTTGGCAAAATATCCTAATTTAATTGTTACGCGAACTTTTTCTAAAGCATATGGTTTGGCGGGGTTTCGCTTAGGTTTTGCTGCGGCAACAGCAGAAGTCGCTAGCTATATCAATCGTGTTCGTCAACCATTTAACGTCAATAGTTTAGCGTTAGTCGCTGGTGTTGCGGCCTTAGCTGATCAAGACTTCGTTAAAGAAGCAGTTGCCGTCAATAAAAAAGAAATGGCGTTATGGCAGCAAGCCTTGTCGATGTTGAACTTGTCATGGATTCCATCACAAGGCAATTTTTTATGTGTCGATATGCAACGCCCCGCGCTCCCTATTTATGAAGCATTATTGCGTGAAGGGGTAATTGTTCGTCCTGTGGGTGCATATGGGTTGCCGAATCATCTCCGTATCTCCATCGGAACGGATGAAGAAAATATGCACGGCATCGAGGCGTTAACCCGCGTTTTGCAAAGCTTATGATTCAACGTTTAGCTGTTTTAGGAGTTGGTTTAATTGGCGGCTCCCTTGCTCTTGCGCTTAAAGAAAAGGGCTTAGTAGGTGAGGTCGTTGGTTACGGGCGTTCTCAAGCCAATATTGATGAAGCATTGTCGCTGGGCATCATTGATCGTGCTGCCCCCACCGCGGCACAAGCAGTCATCGGTGCTGACATGGTTGTTTTGGCTGTGCCACTGGCCTCTATGCACGCATTGCTAGCAGAGATTAAACCACATCTTGCTGTAAACGCGGTGTTAACGGATGTCGGTAGTGCCAAAGGTTGCTGGGTAAGCGATGTGTTGGCCGTTTGGAATGATCAGTTTCCACCTTTTGTTGTGCCAGCGCATCCGATTGCAGGCGCTGAGCGTAGTGGGGCAGCGGCAGCTTTGGCCGATTTGTATATACAACGCAAAGTAGTGATTACCGCTCATCAGAAATCTTCTGTCGAGGCGATTGAACGTGTCACGCAGATGTGGCAAGCCACGGGTGCGGACGTAAGACACATGTCTGTTGAAGCGCATGATGCAACTTTTGCCTGGACAAGTCATTTGCCGCATCTGTTATCTTTTGCCTTGGTCGATATGTTTAGTCAGCGTGATGATGTGGCACATTTGTTTGATTATACGGCAGGTGGTTTTCGAGATTTTACCCGAATAGCTGCATCTGATCCGACCATGTGGCGTGATATTGTTCAACTCAATGCGCCTGCGATTTCAGAAGCCTTGGCTGCTTATCAGATGCAACTCACGCATTATCAAACGTTATTGGCTCATCAAGATTGGCAAGGGTTTGCTGAATCTTTTAATAAAGCAAAGCAAACAAGAGATCAGTTTCTGCCTTTAGAAAATCATTGATGATCTCATGCAGACTGGAATGAATCAAACTGAATATGCTGAGTTTGTTGGTGTTAATCTAAAAACGCTTAGAAATGCCGAGCAAGGTATGGATGTCAGTGTGGCGACACTGAACAAGATCGGCAAGCCGTTTCGATTAAAGGTTGGGTTTTTGGTGGATGAGTAGGGGCTTTTGTCAGTCAACCGATCTCATCCTCTTCAGGCGGTAATGGGTTCATGCTTTCCAGTGCTTCTAATACCTTGGTATTGGCAAAATCGGCGGGCATTCCTGTTAGCATCTCTAAGGATTCATCTAAATGTGAAACCGACCAAATATGAAATTTTCCAGCCTCGCAAGCACTACGGACATCTTCAGCCAACATGAGCGACTGAACGTTGACAGCAGGAATTAATACGCCTTGCTCACCCGTTAATCCACGCATGGCACATAAACGGAAAAAGCCTTCGATTTTTTCATTGATGCCACCCACTGCTTGTACATCCCCAAACTGATTAATCGCGCCCGTTACGGCAATATCTTGACGCAAAGGCAATTGTGCAATCGCTGACAACAATGCCAAAGTCTCAGCGGCAGAAGCACTATCGCCCTCGACCCCCTCGTAAGTTTGCTCCATTACCACACTAGCCGTTAATGCCATTACCCTCGAGCGCATGAAGCGTCCACGCAAATAACCCTGCACAATCAACATACCCTTACTATGAATGGGACCCGCTAAATCCACTTCTTTTTCAATATCAACGAGACCGTCATTACCAGGAGATGCTTGTGCCGTAATTTTAACGGGCTGACCAAACGCCATACGAGCGACTTCATACACCGTCAAGCCGTTAATTTGTCCGATACGACTGCCTTCGGTAACAATATTCAGCCAGCCAGCCGTAATTGCATGACGATACTCAGACTCTAACCGTCCCGCTTCATATCGATCTGCTGCCAGCGCTGACTCGATGGCCTTAGCATCAATCGCATCACGACCAGCGTGAAGTGCTTCATCTTGCGCACGTAACAAAGCTTCTTCTAAATTTTCCATGAGTAGTGCTAACCGTGTTGCATCCTCACCCAAACGCGCGGCATGATTACACAAGGCAGCCAAGGCTTCTGGCAAAATCGGCAATACGCATTCTTTTGCAACACGTGCCAACAATACCGACATTAACGCACGCTCAGACTGTGTATCTCGAGAGCAAAAAGACTCGAACTCGACCAAAGAACGGAATAAATGCGCGACCTCGTCATCTAGGGATTCTAACGTATATAACGTGTCGGACGAGCCTAAAATCAATAATTGAAAGGATATGGACAGATCATCCGCGTCAAAAGAAACACCAGGTGAGTCAGAAGCTTGCATTGAGCGCCAATCAGATGCTAATAACTTACCCGTATATAAGCATTTTTTTAATTGTGTCCAGATACGAAAATCGTCTAATAATGCTTGAGCACTCAGTAATAAAAAGCCGCCATTTACCTGATGAAGTACACCTTGATTCAGCCTCAGAACACCATTTTTATCAACAACACAATCGCCTAATAATTGTACCAAAGTCAAGCTCGCACAAAATACAACGGGACGTGAATGTGGCGCACATTCATTCGCACGAGTGATGATTGTAGACACAACCCAGTCACGCCATGCTAACACGCCATGATCGACAACCATTGCATTTATTCGCCGAGGTGAACGTAGTAAGGTCGATAAAGCCGCATGCGCTCGTGGATGTAATAATCCCATTTCATCCTGACAAGAAGAAAGATCAAGCAACGACTCTGGTGTCGTTTGGCGATATAGGGAAGCTGCTGATAAAGAAATAGGCATAATATTCTGAGTCTACATAGTGAAATTGTTGTAACGATAGGCTATTCTATCGCAAAGACAAGGTAATGGCAGGGGATTACATCATGGAATCTGGTGGTATTGGTGGTTTTGCACCAAATTGGGTTGCAACGCCTCTTAGAGCGCAAGGTTATCACTTATCTGACTCCCCGAATGAGCGCCAAAATAAAATAGTGCAACACGCTCCCGATGTTCCTAAAGTTAATATTGCGCCGCTTATTCCACCTGCCGAAGGTCCCGTAACTTATGCAGAACGCTTGGGCAGAGAATCACGCCAAGGTATGGATGAGCAAATCGCAGCGAACATGAGAGCAGCGCATCAGCGTGTGGCAGGTCATTATGGCAAGCTACATGTTGTTGCTTAAGTAATTATAGCGTCATTATCAAACAATAAAAGGAAAAAAAATGCCTTCATTTGACATTGTATCTGAAGTAGACAAACACGAGTTAAGCAATGCCGTCGATCAGGCCAACAAAGAAGTCACTTCTCGGTTTGACTTTAAAGGAACAGATTCTGGCTTTACGCTCGACGAAAAAGAAATGATGATTAAGCTGCATAGTGAGTCTGAGTTTCAACTCGATCAAATGTACGACATTTTAACGGCAAAGCTGATTAAGCGTGGTATCGACACGCGCGCGATTGAGCGTAAAGACCCTGATATTCAGCTTAAAACTGCCAGACAGAACGTCATCGTTCATCAAGGATTAGATGCAACGATTGCTAAAAAAATCACCAAAGCCATTAAAGATCAAAAAATGAAAGTTCAAGCCGCCATTCAAGGCGAAACAGTGCGTGTTACAGGCAAGAAACGTGATGACTTACAAGAAGCTATTGCCTTGCTTCGCGCGATGGATGAACTAGAGCGTCCGTTACAATTTAATAATTTTCGCGATTAATGTTCGTGATTGTTTGACAATATCAGCAGTTAATAATATTCTAATGCACATCTGATAACGCATGCTAACGCATGAATTATTAGATGTTGTGAGCGTTTATGATTTTGACTGGCTTTCCTCTGGATACAAGCAAGTAAAAATTGTGGGTTTGGCCTGATTTTTATCAGGCTTTTTTATTTTGACCGTGATGCTATGTTAAAAAACCACCTAAACTCCCCACACCTTCTCGGCACCTTACTGCTCTTAACCACTGTAGCACATCTTTTCTCTGCTATTTTTGCGCCACTGAGCGTAGACGAAGCGCACTATGCACTTTATGGTCAACATCTTGCCCTCAGTTACTTTGACCATCCACCACTGGTCGGCTGGTTACAAGCAATCGCACTCGTATTTGGCGAACACGAATGGCAATTGCGATTTTTTGCCTTGTTAAGCTATGCCCTTACCCTCATTCTTGTCCATCGTTACACGCTAACGACCTATAAAAACCAATCCGTTGCCAACTTAGCCGCACTACTCTTTAGTAGCATCCCTTTAATGCATTTACTGGGCATTGGATTGGTTCCTGATACCTTACTCATGCCACTCACCATCGCGCTATTTTGGCAAGCACAACGCACCTTAACAAACCCGATCTGGCGCAACTGGATACTATTGGGCTTACTCATCGGTTTAGGAGCATTGAGCAAATACACTACCTTGCTTTTTACTGTCGGACTTGTTGCCATGCTGATGGTCAGCGATGCGTGGCGCTGGTTTGCATCATTAAAGTTTTGGTTAGCGGTTTCGGTTGCAGGCATACTCACCTTACCCATTTTGCTTTGGAACGCGGAGCATGATTGGATTTCGATCAGCTATCAACTCAATCACGGTCAGCCCGATACCGCGTGGCAATGGTCGCGTTTGGGGCAAAGCCAAGTTTCTCAACTACTGGTTTATACGCCGCTCATTTGGCTATCTGCTTGGTTATTCACTTTATCATTCAAGCGATCTGTTAAGGATACACAACACAAACAATTACTGGCTTTTACCCTGCCAGCCCTGCTCATGTTTACCATCTCATCGGGTAAAGAACCAAGCCTGCCGCACTGGTTAGCGTTTTTTTATTTGCTTTGGTTGCCAAGTTTGGCGCATTATCTTCTGACACAGAACAAATCTTGGCTGAATAACGCGACAGCACTCAACATGAGCTATGGATGGCTCATCACCCTGTTGGCAAGCATCTTAATGACAGTACCCAGTTTAGGCAAATCGCTTACGCCCAATCCTGCAGCCGATCTTATTGGTTGGAAAGAAGCTGCTATAAGCGCACAAAAGCTACGCCAAGACAAGGAACCACTACTCACAACGCATTGGGTCGATAGTAGCCGTATTGCTTGGTATGCACGTCCAGCGCCCGTACTGGTTTTAGACAACAGAATCGATCAGTTCGATATCTGGTTTGGTAGTCCATCGCAAGGCACGAGCGGTTTACTCGTACTATCGCCAGATAGTGGTGACGCTATCTTAACGGCGTTTAATCACTGCGATTACCTAACAAAAACCAACGAAAACTTTCGTTTCTACCGTTGCCAAGGCTGGATGGCTGCCGAAGCACCCTAAAATCCAGTATAATCAGTTAATATACGCTCTAATTTTGAGAAAAACATCATGCTTACGACAACAACCATGCTCTCAGCAAACCATCAATTGGCGATTCCCATTGACTTATGCGAACAACAACACTGGCATATTGGTCAACAGCTGGTTTTGATTCCTAAAGAAAACGGTGTATTGCTGATGCCAGCCCCCTCGGTTGAGCAATTGGTCGGCATTGCTAAACAAGCAATAAACCATCACGGTTATCGAGATCGACAGGATCGCTTCTAACATGATGGTTGTTGATACGTCTGCATGGATTGAGTGGCTAACTGATAGTCCTATCCGCGTTCATTTAGTGGAACATTTTCCAACACAGGAGAACTGTGTTGTGCCAACCATCGTACAGCTAGAGCTTAATAAGTGGTTGTTACGAGAAACAAACGAAAGCATTGCTGATCAGGTCATTGCTTTTACACTAAATTGTCAGGTTGTTGCGTTAGATACGCGCATTGCTTTGTTAGCAACGGATCAACATCGCACACACAAACTCGCAACAGCAGATGCCATTGTTTACGCGACCAGCATCCAGTCAAACGCCAAGTTATTAACCTGTGATGCTCATTTTCAATCTTTACCTAACGTGATTTATATCCCTAAATGAAAACCGCCCTCGCTTGGCTAAAAGTCTTTTTTTCTGTTGCCCTTATTTGGTTGCTCTATCAGCGCATTGATGACGAGCAACTTTGGCAATCCATTCAAGGTATTGGCATAACAACCTTACTCATTGCCTTAGGATTACAACTGGCGAGCACGTTAACCGCTGCCTATCGCTGGAGCTTGATTCAAAAATGGTTAGGCGATCCACCCGACACACGCTTCTATCTCAAAAGCTACTTTAAAGGCTCCTTGTTCAATCAATTACTACCCACCAGTATCGGTGGCGATGCCTATCGTATTTTTGAGAACGGACATCGTATTAACGATCATAAAGAAGCCTTCTTTGGCGTATTTATCGACCGTATCGCGGGGTTGCTTGGTTTACTACTCTTAAATGCCCTCGCTCTCTGGTGGCTACCCGATTTACTACCCAGTAATATTGCACAAGGCATCAGCATTATTTTAGCGATTGGTTTTGCGGGCGCGCTTTTTGGCTTATTGATGCATAAACTACCCGAGTTTAAATTACCGCTCTGGTCAAGCTTACAAAAGTTGTCTTCTCGCTTTGCTCAGGTTTACAACTGTACACGCACCATTAGTATTCAGATGGGCTTATCAGCACTCACGCATTTGTTTTCAATGCTGGTTTTAGTGACCTTAGGGCAAGCGCTAGGGCTTAATTTCGATCTACTGGTTTACCTTGTGGTGATTCCACCCGTTATTTTGCTCACCTTGTTACCCCTTTCATTTGCTGGCTGGGGCATTCGCGAAGGGGCGATGATTGGCATTTTTGCGCTTATCGGTGCGCCTGAAGCAACCGTGTTGGCACTTTCTATTATTTATGGCTTAACGCTGATTGCTGCGAGCTTACCAGGGCTATGGTTTTTTGCTCATGACCGTCAATGGTGGCAAAATAATGATGAGGAAGCTCTAAAAAACTAGCTTTGCTTGTTTTTAGAATTCCCAAATTTGTTTTTTCTGGAGGAAGGTGTTTAATGAATGGGTTAGATGTTATTTTTTGTAACCCCTTCTTCCAGACCTCCTACCCATTAGGTTTTGAGAAAAACCCAATAATACTAACAAAACAGACAACAAAAAGGACTCATCATGCGCGTAGATACCATGCGTCAACTCGATTACTGGCTCGGCATTCCGCTGACATTTATCTCCAGCATTGTCGTTAAAATTCAAGACACGTGGCGCAATGTCCAAGAACAAGAAGCACCTGAATTACAACGCATTTTGTTTGTCGAACTGTCCGAAATGGGCAGTACGATCATCGCTGACCCAGCCATGCGTCGCGCGCAAAAAAACCTCAATGCCGAATTGTTTTTCGTGATTTTCGCCAAAAATCGTCCTAGCTTAGAATTGCTTGATACGGTACCGCGCGAGAATGTCTTCACGCTGCGCGAAGATAGCTTGTTCACCCTATTGTGGGATAGCTTGCGTTACCTTGCTTGGTGTCGCAAAAACCAAATTGACACGGTAATCGATTTAGAACTTTTCTCGCGTGTTAGTGCCTTATTGACGGGATTATCTGGTGCATGGCGACGCGTCGGCTTTCATAGTTTTCATAACGAAGGTTTATGGCGTGGCTTTATGCTCACACATAAAGTGGCTTACAACGCACATCAGCACGTTGCTAAAAACTTCATCGCCCTCATTTATAGCTTAGAAACAGATGAAGCAGAAGTGCCTTTTGCTAAAACCATCATTACCGACGACGACATTAAGCTGGCACAAGTCAGTTTCGATGACGCAACGCAAGATGCCTTGCGTGCGCGTATTGCGCCGCTGTGCCCAAATGGTTCAATCGAAGGGAAGCGCTTAGTCCTTATCAACCCCAACGCTTCGGAACTGCTGCCCCAACGTCGTTGGGCAAAAGAGCGTTATGCCGCTCTCATGCGTGCGCTCTTAGCTGAATTTGACGACATCCTGATTTTAATTACAGGCGCACCCGCCGAAAAAGAAGAAGCGGAATGTCTGAAAGCGCAATGCGAATCAGATCGAGTGATTAACTTTGCTGGCGCGGTTAAGTTTGCAGAACTGCCTGTTCTTTACACCATCAGCACGCTCATGGTTACCAACGACTCAGGTCCTGGGCATTTTTCTGCCATTACCCCACTCAAAACCTTTGTCTTATTCGGACCAGAAACCCCCGCGCTTTATGGCTCTTTAGGCAATAGCACGCCGATTTGGGCCGGTCTGGCTTGTGCGCCTTGTGTGTCGGCGGCTAACCATCGCAAAACACCTTGCAGTCAACCTGCGTGTATGAGCGCCATTAGTGTTGAGCAAGTATTCGCTTTGGTTAGTGCAGAACTGAAACGATAAAATGCCAAAAAGCAAACCACTGGTTATTGGCATAGCGGACACCCTAGAGCGTCCGCTCACGCCAATGCAGCGAAAATTTAACGATCAGCTCAAAAAAATTGAAAAGCAAAAGACATTGCTAAGCGAATGGCAGTTAGCCAGTGACCGCTGCCAGCAAGATGCCATGAAAAAACTCGACCCGCTCAAACAACAATTCGCCCAACATCAAGCGCAGCTTATCACTGTGCTGGATACCGCCTATACCAGCGAAAAGCTCACCAAAGCACAAAAAGCCAAAATCGCACATCTGATTAGCATTCTGTGTATCGAACTGATTGAACGACATGGTCGAGATGAATTCAAAGCAATCTATAACCGTTACCAGAGCGATGACGAACCCGACTTTGAAACACAAGAGCAAAGCCAAGCGGATGCACTCAAAGCCATGCTCGAAGATGAGTTTGGTCTCCAACTCGATGATGATATTGATCTCAATGACTCAGAAGCCATCGCGCAAAAGCTGTTTGAACGGCAAGAAGCCAGACGCGAACAGGCACAGCAAAATCGGGAGCAACGTCGAAAGTCTGCCAAACAACTGGCGAAAGAAGCTAAGGAACAAGAAGAACAAGCTGGCATGAGTAAATCCATTCAGGCTGTTTACCGTCAACTTGTCGCTGCGCTACACCCCGACAGAGAACCAGATGCCAACGAGCGTGAACGCAAAACAGCGCTCATGCAAGACGTTACCGTCGCCTACGAAAAGAAAGATTTAGTCAAATTGCTCGAATTGCAACTGTCGGTTGAGCAAATCAATCAGCACACCCTAAACAGCCTTGCCGAAGATCGCTTAACGCATTACATCAAGGTGCTCAACACTCAATTTCAGGAACTCAAAGAAGAAGTCGAGAGCATCCAGCACCATTTTCGTGCCATGCTCGGCATCCCCTATTACGAACCAATTTCACCCAAACGCATCACCCAACGGCTCAAAGACGATATACGTCGCTTAGAATATCAAAACAAACAACTAGCCGAAGATGTACGCCTATTTCAGCAAGACCCTAGCTATCTGAAGCAGTGGTTAAGGCATTATCAAATTTAAGGAGAGCAACAAAATTACAGGATAATCAAAGTGTTTGTACGAATATGGGTTGACACTTCAATAAAAAACTGAGATTGTAACTTTTTAAAAACTTATCGCATTGAGGGTAATTAGATGCAAAAAAATACCGTTTCTTTGCAGTTAGCAGGGAAAAAGTTTCAGGTTCCTTGTGCATCGAATGATGCACCTGATTTATTGTTAGCGGCTGAAGCGGTCAATACGGCACTAAAAAAAACACAAAGCGCACTGCCTTTGGAAGTTCGTTTACTGATGTTGTCGCTTAATTTAAGTTATGAATTATTACAAGCGGATCGTTTTACGAAATCGTTAGAAAGTGACATTAGTATTGCCATGCGTCAGGTTCAGCGTATGCTAGAAGAACAAAAAAGTGAAGAGCAGTAAGACGTTAGTTTGGTCTGCTCAATTTAAGCTAAATTAATGCGTGCATCTCGTCGCTGCTTTGGTTAAAATAAATCAAAAGGCGTGTTCTGGATACTTAGTGAATTGCTGATGTGCCCAGAGCCGATAAGCATTCTTTGGGGCTGAATTCCTGTCGGGGTGTGCGTCCTGCTTTGTCCAGGATACCTAGCCGACAGCTCTAGCCACCACCTCTAAACTCTCGGGTTTAGGGACTATACGCAACACGGGTGTTTGGACACGTCTTTTATTTTATTTTTGTTATCGCCTAGGGATATCATTTCTGATGATCCTTGAATCCATCGAAGCATCGCTTTCTGTATTACGTCAACAGCTACGCCAAGCGCGTCGAGCATTGAGCGAGCAACAGCAAGCCGAACATGCGCAACACTTAGCACAAATGTTCTTAACCTTAATTCCAGCATCTCGCAGTTTTGCCATTGGTGTTACAGCTGCTTTTGATGGTGAAATTGACCCATTGCCCACCGTTAAACAGTTGCAAGCCGCAGGACATCAAACGCATTTGCCCATTTTACGCGCTGATAAACAGTTAGATTTTGCGTTATGGCAGCCCGATTCGCTGATGCTTGCCAATCAATTTGGCATTTTAGAGCCGCAAGATGTGCCACGGGTGAGCGTCGATACCTTGGACGTGTTGCTTGTACCTTTGGTGGGTGTTGATCGCAGTGGTAATCGGCTAGGAATGGGGGGAGGTTACTACGATCGAACCTTGGGGTCTGCCAGCAGACGTCCTTACCTAGTAGGTATTGCGCACCACTGTCAGCTGGTAGATCATTTGCCGATACAGCCTTGGGATATTCCCTTAGATATGTTAATTACCGAAAAAACAGTGATCATTTGGCATCAATTTAATAAAGAGGCAACAGGATGACTTGGCAGTTTAATCGTATTCCGCAAATTGTTTTTGGTATGGGGGCAAGGCATCAGCTTACCGACTTACTCTTGTCTTTTGGGCGCTCTGTGTTACTGATTACGGGCGCTCATTCGTTTGATGAACAAGCCGATGCGCCCTTGCTGTTGCAAGAATGGCAGGTGGCTGGTATTCGCATTGTGCGTGAAAAAGTGAGTGGTGAGCCTTCTCCTGATTGGGTGGATGCGTGCGTTGCGCGTCATGCAACGCAAGCTTTTGATTGCGTGCTGGCAATCGGTGGCGGGAGTGCTTTAGATGCGGCAAAAGCAGTTGCAGGGTTACTACCTGTGCAGCATTCGGTCATGGATTATTTAGAAGGGGTTGGACCAGAGCGGGTTTACGATGCACAAGCATTGCCGTTTATTGCCGTACCAACCACTGCAGGAACGGGTGCAGAAGCGACTAAGAATGCGGTGCTCAGTCGTCATGGTATGGATGGATTTAAAAAATCTTTTCGTCATGATAGCTTAATGCCGCGTTGTGCGGTGGTTGATCCTGAGTTAATGTTGTCTCTGCCAGCAAGTCAGATTGCAGCTAATGGGTTAGACGCGATTACCCAGTTAATAGAGGGATATACTTCAACGAAAGCCAACAGGATGACTGATGCCTTGGCGTTGGATGGCTTGCGTCGTGGCTTGCCTGCGTTGCCGCGCTGGGTAGCGAACCCTAAAGATGTTGATGCGGCAAGCGATATGGCTTATGCAGCTTTGCTGTCGGGAATGGTGTTGGCGCATGCAGGTCTGGGCGCGGTGCATGGCATGGCAGCCCCTTTGGGTGCTTTTTTCCCAGCACCACATGGAGCGGTGTGTGGTATTTTGTTGAGCGAGACAACGCGTCAGAATATTGTACAGTTACAGGCTCAAGATTCGACGTCAGAAAGTTTAATCCGCTATGCAGATGTCGGTCGCTTATTATTGAATGATCCGACATTAAGTGATGCGCACGCACTAACCTTATTGGTCGAACAACTACAAAACTGGCAAGCGGATTTTGCTTTGCCTAAGCTATCGTACTTTGGCATGACGCAAGCAGATATTCCCCGCGTCGTTGCTAATAGTCGTGGTAATAGCATGAAAACCAACCCTGTTTATCTGAACGATGTGGTGTTGACAGAGATATTGGGTGCTTGTTGTTAAGGTTAACCATAATAAATCATTAAAATCACATACTAATGGGTTTATTTTTTTATAAAAAAAGCTATAATTAAGAACTTCCCTGCAATCGGCTGTGGGGGAATTACTTATTGTTGAGCCGATCCTAGGAGTTATTACATGTCTTTATCTAAAGAACAAACCGCATCAATTATCGCAGAATATGCAACCGTTGCTAACGACACTGGCTCTCCTGAAGTTCAGGTTGCCTTGTTGACAACGCGTATTGTTGAGTTGACTGAGCATTTCAAAACGCATAAAAAAGATCACCATTCACGTCGCGGCTTATTGCATTTAGTAGCGCAACGTCGTAAGCTGTTAGACTATCTGAATCGTAAAGATCATGAACGTTATAAGACGTTGATTGCTCGTTTAGGGCTGCGTAAATAATTTATTTTACGCCCATAAGAAGCCTGTCAGAAATGATGGGCTTTTTTTTTCTTTGTTATTGTTATTGCAAAAGGCATTATTTGTGTTTAATAAAAAAAGCATTACCTTCCCATATGGTCAGCACAACGTTACGCTAGAAACTGGCGAGATTGCACGTCAGGCTGACGGTGCTGTTATGGTCAAAATGGGCGATACACAGCTGTTAGTGACGGTTGTTGCTGCGAAAAAAGCTGCGCCAGGTCAGGATTTCTTTCCTTTGACTGTTCATTATCAGGAAAAGGCTTATGCTGCTGGTAAAATCCCAGGCGGCTATGGTAAGCGCGAAGGTAAGTTGTCTGATGTAGAAACATTAACATCTCGTTTAATTGATCGTCCGATTCGCCCTTTGTTTCCAGAAGGCTTTTTTAATGAAGTGCAGGTTATTGCGACGCTCGTGGCATTAGACCCAGAAATTCCAGCCGATGTCCCAGCGATGATTGGTGCTTCTGCTGCGTTGGCCTTGTCTGGTGTACCCTTTGATGGTCCTATCGGTGGTGCACGTGTTGCCTACACAGACGGTCAATATATTTTGAACCCATCGCGCACGCAAATGGCAAATACAGATCTTGAACTGCTGGTAGCGGGTACAAGTCAGTCGGTATTGATGGTTGAGTCAGAAGCAAAAGAATTGTCAGAAGAAACCATGTTGGGTGCGGTGGTGTTTGGTCATCACCAAATGCAAGTTGCGATTGCGGCGATTGCAGCTTTTGCAGAAGATGCTGGCAAAGCGCCTTGGGATTGGACACCACCAGAAGAAGATACCGCATTAACAAAAGCATTGTCTGATTTGGTTTCTGTTCGTTTGGGTGATGCTTATCGCGAGACGAAAAAACAACTTCGTTATGCAGCCGTTGGTGCATTGCGCGATGAAGCGATTGCAACCCTAGCGGGCGGAGACGCACCAGCATTTGCAGTGCGTGCGGTCGAAAATGCTTTTGGCAAAATGGAAGAACGCATTGTTCGCGGTCGTATTTTGGCAGGTGAAGCACGTATCGATGGTCGTGATACGAAAACCATTCGTCCGATTAATGTACAAGTTGGCGTATTGCCGCGTGTTCATGGTTCTGCGCTGTTTACGCGTGGTGAAACTCAGGCATTAGTCGTGACCACTTTGGGTACAGAAACCGATGCTAAAATCACCGATGATTTGGCAATGGGTGCTTATCGTGATCGTTTTGCTTTGCATTACAATTTCCCGCCGTATTCTGTTGGTGAGACAGGACGTTTGGGTGCACCAGGTCGTCGCGAAATTGGTCATGGTAACCTAGCACGTCGTAGTGTGTTCCCAATGGTACCAACGCAAGAGGTTTGGCCTTACACGATTCGCGTTGTTTCTGAAATTACGGAATCGAACGGCTCAAGCTCGATGGCTTCTGTTTGTGGTTCATCGTTATCAATGATGGATGCAGGCGTGCCATTAAAAGCACCTGTTGCAGGAATTGCGATGGGCTTGATTAAGGAAGGTGATCGTTTTGCAGTTCTGTCTGATATCTTAGGTGATGAAGATCATTTAGGTGACATGGACTTTAAGGTAGCAGGTACTGCCAATGGCGTTACCGCATTACAAATGGACATTAAAATCAATGGTGTATCGCCAGAGATTATGGATGTCGCTCTAAACCAAGCGAAAGACGGACGTTTGCACATTCTGGGTATTATGAACGCAGTGATTGAACGTCCTCGTGCAGAAGTATCTGAGTGGGCACCACGCTTTACAGTATTCAAAATCAATCCTGATAAAATTCGCGAAGTGATTGGTAAGGGTGGTGCAACCATTCGTAGCATTACCGAGCAGACGGGCACAACCATTGAGCTTGAAGATGACGGCACGATTAAAATCGCTTCCGTCACTAAAGCTGCTGCTGCTGAAGCGCGTCGTATTATCGAAGGCATTACGGCTGAAATCGAAGTCGGTAAAACTTACACGGGTAAAGTTGTACGTATCGTTGAATTCGGTGCTTTCGTTAACGTATTGCCAGGTAAGGATGGTTTAGTTCATATTTCTCAAATCGCGCATGAGCGTGTGGAAGATGTGAATAAATATCTGAGCGAAGGTCAAGTGGTTAACGTCTTGGCGCTTGAAATTGATAAAATGGGCAAAGTTCGCTTAACCATGAAAGATGTGGCTCAGCCTGCTGCTTAAAGTAGACTGTATCAAAAGGAGCACCGTGGTAAAACGGTGCTTTTTTGTTTAAGAAATGAATAAAAAAGGTGCGTCAAATGGCTGGTAAAACGCTTTATGATAAATTGTGGGAACAACATGTGGTTAGCATGGATGCTAACGGTACGGCGTTGATTTATATTGATCGTCAGTTGGTTCACGAAGTCACCAGTCCTCAGGCGTTTGAAGGACTGCGTATCGCCAATCGTAAGCCGTGGCGTGTTTCTGCCAATGCAGCAGTGCCTGATCATAATGTACCGACGACCGAACGCTCTGCTGGTGTTGAGTCAATCGAAGATCCGATTGCGCGTATTCAGGTGCAGACACTTGATAATAACGCAAAGGAGTTCGGCATTACAGAATTCAAAATGAACGATATTCGTCAGGGTATTGTTCACGTTGTAGGTCCTGAGCAGGGGCTAACCTTGCCAGGGATGACGGTTGTTTGTGGTGATTCTCATACCTCAACGCATGGTGCGATGGGCGCATTGGCGTTTGGTATTGGTACATCTGAAGTCGAGCATGTGCTCGCAACGCAATGTTTATTGCAGAAAAAAATGAAGAACATGCGTATTCGTGTGGAAGGAAAACTGCAGACGGGCGTAGGTGCTAAAGATGTTGTGTTAGCGATTATCGGCAAGATTGGTACGGCAGGCGGTACGGGTTATGCGATTGAGTTTGCTGGGTCTGTGATGCGCGACATGTCAGTTGAAGGTCGTATGACCGTTTGTAATATGGCGATCGAAGCAGGTGCGCGTGCAGGTATGGTTGCGCCAGACGAAAAAACAATTGCTTATGTTCAAGGTCGTCCGTTTGCCCCAAAAGGCGACATCATGACAAGAGCAATTGCTGCTTGGAAAGAACTGAATTCTGATGATGACGCTGTTTTTGATGCCGAAGTCGTATTGCAAGGTGAAGAAATAGAACCTCAGGTTTCGTGGGGAACGTCCCCAGAGTTGGTGATTCCGGTAACGGGTTTTGTACCTGATCCTGAACAAGAAACCGATGCCGTTCGTGCAAATAGCATTCGCCGTGCGTTAGATTATATGGGCTTAAAAGCTGGCATGGCAGCAACGGATATTCCTGTTGACGTGGTATTTATTGGTTCTTGTACCAACTCTCGTATCGAAGACCTGCGTCAGGCCGCAGCGGTGGTCAAAGGTAAGAAAATTGCTTCTCGTATTGAAATGGCATTAGTTGTTCCAGGTTCTGGTTTGGTTAAGCAGCAAGCAGAGCAAGAAGGGCTAGATGTGATTTTCAAAGATGCTGGCTTTGAATGGCGCGAGCCAGGTTGTTCGATGTGTCTGGCAATGAATGCGGATCGTGTGCCAGCGGGTAAGCATTGTGCATCAACCTCTAACCGTAACTTTGAAGGTCGTCAAGGAGCGGGTGGACGCACGCATCTAGTCAGTCCAGCGATGGCTGCCGCTGCTGCAGTTGCAGGTCATTTTGTTGATGTTCGCACAGTGATGGGAGGTAACTAATTATGTATCACTTTACTGCTTTGACTGCCTTAGTTGCCCCCTTAGATCGTGCTAACGTCGATACCGATGCCATTATTCCTAAGCAGTTTTTGAAGTCGATTAAACGCTCTGGCTTTGGTCCGTTCGCATTTGATGAGTGGCGTTATCTCGATATTGGCGAACCCGATATGGATTGTACGCATCGTCCGAAAAATCCAGACTTTTCGTTGAATCAGCCTCGTTATCAGGGTGCGAAGATTTTATTGACGCGTCGTAACTTTGGTTGTGGTTCGTCACGTGAACATGCGCCTTGGGCATTAAAAGACTATGGTTTTGATGCGGTGATTGCGCCAAGTTTTGCTGATATTTTCTTTAATAATAGTTTTAAGAATGGCATTTTACCGATTGTTTTATCAGAAGAAGTTATTCAACAATTATTTGAAGAGGTTGATGCGAATGAAGGTTATCAATTAACGATTGATTTGCCGAGTCAGTCAATTAGCACACCATCGGGTCAAGTGATTGCCTTTGAAGTCGATGCCTTTAGAAAGCATTGTTTGCTCAATGGTCTAGATGATATTGGCTTAACGTTGCAACGTGCTGTTGAAATTAAGTCGTATGAAGATGCGCGTAAAGTTAGCATGCCTTGGATGTTTAACGAATAAGTTTTTGTGGCTGCTGCACCTAGCCAAGGTAGCACTATATCAACTAAAATCACAATATTTTGTATTGTATTAATGCTGTGCGAGGGTCTGGAACTATGCGTCCCATTGTGAAATCTTCCAAATTAGCGAATGTCTGCTATGACATTCGTGGTCCTGTGATGGACTATGCCCGTGAAATGGAAGAAGAGGGTCATCGCATCATTAAGCTCAATATTGGTAATCTAGCACCGTTTGGCTTTGATGTTCCCGAAGAAATTCAGCGCGATGTGGTTCATAATTTGCCGCAGGCTTCGGGGTATACCGAGTCGAAAGGATTGTTTTCGGCACGTAAAGCGATCATGCATTATGCGCAAGAAAAGAATATCAAAGGTGTTGAGCTGGACGATATTTACATTGGTAATGGTGCGTCAGAGCTGATTGTGATGGCATTACAAGGTTTGCTTAATGAAGGGGATGAAGTACTGGTTCCCAGTCCAGACTACCCCTTATGGACGGCGGCAGTCAGTTTGGGTGGTGGTCATCCTCGTCATTATATTTGTGATGAAGGTTCTGGTTGGATGCCTGATATGGATGATATTCGCAGCAAAATTAGTGATAGAACCAAAGCGATTGTGATTATCAATCCCAATAACCCCACAGGTGCTTTGTATCCTGATGATGTGCTCAAAGATATTATCGAAATTGCGCGTCAACATCAGTTGATCATCTTTGCAGACGAAATCTATGACAAGATGCTCTATGATGGTCGTTCGCATACCTCAATTGCCTCTCTTGCTGATGATGTGTTGTTCGTTACTTTGAATGGTCTGTCAAAAAACTATCGCGCATGTGGTTATCGTGCAGGCTGGATGATTGTCTCGGGTGAAAAGCGTCATGCCACAGACTATATCGAAGGCTTAAATATTTTGGCGACCATGCGTTTATGCTCTAACGTGCCAGGACAGTTTGCCATTCAAACAGCTCTGGGCGGTTATCAAAGTATTAATGACTTAGTTGGCGATGGCGGGCGTTTGCGTCGTCAGCGCGACATGGCGTATGACATGCTCAGTAGCATACCAGGCATTAGCATGGTAAAGGCGGATGCAACTTTGTATATGTTTCCACGCTTAGATCCTAAAATTTATCCGATTCAGGATGACCAAGCCTTTGCTTTGGATTTACTAAAACAAGAAAAGGTTTTGATTGTCCAAGGTACGGGATTTAACTGGATTAATCCCGATCATTTCCGTATGGTATTTTTGCCGAATAGTGATGACTTGATGGATGCGATGAAACGAATGGAACGTTTTTTTCATCATTATCGTAAACAGTTTGGCACATAAAATTGTAAGGGCATACCTGAAAGTCTGCCCGATATGTATAGGAATTAAAAAGTTATGACGACAGTTAAACTAGGTTTAGTCGGTTTAGGTACGGTAGGTTGCGGTACGCTAAACATCCTAAAAGATAACGCTGACTTAATTGCAGCTCGTACGGGTTGTCGCATTCAGGTTGTTGCTGCTGCTGCGCGCGATTTATCGCGTGCGCGTTCTTGTGATACCGTTGGCATGAGTCTGACTGACGATCCGATGCAGATTGCCAACAATCCTGACGTTGATGTGCTTATCGAACTCATGGGTGGGACAGGTAAGGCTGTTGAAGTCGTTCGTGCTGCGATTATGTCGGGTAAGCACGTCATTACTGCTAATAAAGCATTATTGGCAGAACATGGCAACGAATTGCTGGCACTAGCTGAAGAAAAGAATGTGATGGTTGCTTTTGAAGCATCTGTTGCAGGTGGCATTCCTGTCATTAAGGCTTTAAAAGAAGGTTTGGCTGGTAATAAAATTAACTGGTTAGCAGGGATTATTAACGGTACGTGCAACTACATGATGACCGAAATGGCAAAACCTGGTAATGATTTTGCACCCGTATTAGCAGAAGCCCAGCGTTTAGGTTACGCTGAAGCTGAGCCAAGTTTTGATATTGATGGTATTGATGCTTCCCATAAACTCGCTGTGTTAGCTTCTGTTGCCTTTGGTGTACCTTTATCTCGCACGGGTATGCTCATCGAAGGTATTACCATGGTTACGGCTGCAGATATCGCTTGGGCGGATGACTTGGGCTATAAAATTAAGTCATTGGGTATTGCACGTCGTCGTGAGTCGGGGCTTGAATTGCGTGTGCAGTCTGCTTTGGTGCCTAAATCAAAGTTGTTAGCCAATGTCGATGATGTTATGAATGCTGTGATGGTCAATGGTAATGCTGCTGGCACTACCCTGTACTATGGTGCGGGTGCGGGTGGTTTGGCAACGGGTTCTGCTGTTGTTGCTGATATTGTGGATGTGTGTCTTGCGATTGCGGCGGGCAAAAATAATCGTCCAGCGTTAGGTGTGCCGATGGCAAAATTGGCATCGATGCCAATTTTGCCCAAAGACGATATTTTAAGTGCTTATTACCTTCGCTTAGATGTGACAGATGCTGCAGGTGTCTTGGCGCGCATCTCGACAAGCTTAGCAACAGAAGGGATTAGCATCGAAGAAATGCGTCAACAGCCCGATACGAAGACAGGATCAGCCACCTTGGTATTGTTGACCAATGTGGTACAAGAAGCAGCCTTTCAGCGTGCTTTAGCTGCCTTGAATGGCTTAACCGATTTACGTGCGCCAGCCGCTTGGCTGCGTGTCGAACATTTATCTTAGGGAATCTCTAAAAAAGTGCTTCGCTTATTTTTAGAGCCCCCAAGTTTATTTTTTAGCTGGTGGAAGGGGATAGTTTAACCAGTTACAGGTTGTTTTTTACCCCCTTCCCCCAGAGCCCCCTACCCGTTAGGGTGCTTAGAAACGAAATTAATTTTTAGGAGTCTTCATTATGAATACGTTTGGACATCGTTATACGGGTTTGATTGAAAAATACCGTGATCGCTTGCCTGTTTCTGAATCGACATCAATTATTAGCTTGGGTGAAGGTAATACGCCCTTAATTAAGTTAAGTAACTTGCCTAAGGTCTTAAAGAAAGACGTTGATATCTATGTGAAGTACGAAGGCTTAAACCCGACAGGTTCGTTCAAAGATCGTGGTATGACGATGGCGGTTACCAAAGCGGTTGAAGCAGGTTCTAAAGCAATTATTTGTGCATCGACGGGCAATACTTCTGCAGCAGCAGCGGCATACGCAGCGCGCGCGGGCATTACAGCCTTTGTGTTGATTCCTGATGGTAAAATTGCCATGGGTAAGTTAGCGCAAGCGATGATGTATGGTGCGATTACTATCCAGATCAAAGGCAACTTTGATGATGGTATGCGCTTGGTAAAAGAAGTGGCAGATCATGCCCCCGTTACGATCGTAAACTCAATCAATCCTTACCGTTTGCAAGGTCAGAAGACAGCGGCTTTTGAAATTGTGGAAGAGTTAGGTCGTGCGCCTGATTATCATTGCTTGCCAGTCGGTAACGCAGGTAATATTACGGCGCATTGGATGGGCTATTGTGAGATGTCTGCCCCAGACGTAACCAAAGTGACGGAATCTTGCGCTTTGTGCGAAGGTCATTGTAAGTATGCGTGCAATATCATCGGTAATCGTCCGAAGATGATTGGTTATCAGGCTGCAGGTTCGGCACCTTTTATTCGTGGTGCGATGGTCGATAATCCCGAAACAGTGGCAACGGCGATTCGTATTGGTCACCCTCAAAGCTGGGATCGCGCTTGGAAAGTGATGTCTGAGTCGGGTGGTTGGTTTGATGAGTGTTCTGATGAAACGATTTTGCAAGCGCAAAAGCTATTGGCTCAGTCGGAAGGTATTTTCTGTGAACCAGCATCTGCTGCTTCTTTAGCAGGTGCGATTCGTGATATTCAAAGCGGCAAAATTGCCGAAGGTAGCACAATCGTGTTGACACTGACGGGTAACGGCTTAAAAGACCCAGATACCGCGATTGGACAATGCCAAGGCGATGCCAAGATGGTCACGGTTGGTGCCGATTTAGAGTCAGTGCGTGCTGCTATTTTACATAACATGTCGTAATGGGCATTTTGTCTCATTGTCCTAAGCAGGCGAAAGCCTGTTTAGCGCCAGAAATCATTCAACAGGCAGCCTTTTGGCTGCCTGTTTGCCCTGTGCATCTTATTGCTGACAGAGACACTTTAGTATTAGCACCACCTGAGGTATTAGAACTGAGCTTGTCGCAAGCTCAGTCTTTAATTAATGCCTTTAACGATCATTTTGAGCAAGAGGGTTATCGCTTAGTGGCGGCTTCTGAGTTGTGTTGGTTTTTAGGGTCGTCTCACAAGTGGCAACTTAAATTCCCATCAATTGATGATGCTGTATCAATGAATTTACGCGATGCATGGCAGCAGGGCGATCATGCCCAGCAATGGCGCAAGTTACTGAATGAAACGCAAATGCTGTGGTATGATCATGAGGTCAATCATATATTAGACAATCAGGGTAAGCTGGTTGTTAATGGTTTCTGGTCTTTGAAAAAAAAGTCATGGTGGCAGCTTGGGTTGTGATTGGTTCTGTTCTGATCAACGCTTTCCGCCGCCACCTGCCTTGTATAAAACCACGTCTAGCCAACGTGTTGGTAACAAGCGCTTTAGCCACCAAAATACTTTTGTTGGTAAAGTGACGCGATAGCGCGCTGCGGGCCAATAGCTGGTCAGCGCGCTTTTAACCTTATTGGCAACTGCCTCTGGTGGTAACGTAAAGGGGGCGGCAGCGCCTTCTTTTTGTAAACGGGCAATCATGCCTTCATATTGTGCTTTATGGGCGCTGTTGTCGGTATTGACCCAAGTTGTAAATTCGCGAAAGGCATTGGCTCTAAAACGACTTTCTATTGGGCCTGGCTCGATGAGGCTAACGCTGATGTTACTGCCAGACAGTTCGAGTCTGAGCGTATCTGCCATACCTTCGATGGCATACTTACTCATATTATAGGCGCCACGATAGCCCATTGCTGCAAAGCCTAACACCGAGCTGTTAAAGATAATGCGTCCATGTCCTTGTTTTCTAAAGTGAGCAATGAGTAAGCGATTCAACTCATGTGTGCCAAACACATTGGTTTCGAATTGATGACGCAGCGCGTCACGACTAATATCTTCTAAAGCACCCGGTAGACCAAAAGCGCCGTTATGAAAAACAGCCGATAACCGATGATGGGTGAATTTTAAGATAGCGGTTAAGGCACTTTCGATACTGGCTGTATCGGCTAAATCTAATTGGAAAGCATTAAACTCGCCATCAAGCCACGCCACATCTTCTGCTTTGCGTGCCGTGGCAATAACATGATATCCCATGTCTTGTAACACACGTGCGGTACGGTAGCCGATGCCACTAGAACAGCCCGTAATTAAAATTGCTTCGGGAGGTAACACGGGACGTTGCATAAGGGTTTTTCTCTTCTTTATATTTTGGGTGGACGGAGCTAAAAAACACATTGGAAAGTCTAAAAACGAGCAAAGCGAGGTTTTTAGAGATTACCTTACCTATTGGATATGATAGCCATTGCCGTGTTCATGCAAAAATTGTTGTACAAATTGCCAATTCGCCTGAAATCCTGTGTGAATGGTATAAAGTACGTCGCCTTTGCGGACACGCGCATCGAGTTTGTGATGTAAGTCTATGCCTGCTCCAGGGTCAAGCGGAGCGCCTGCAATATGGGCAAGCTGCGCCAGAATCAGGTTGTCGATCGCGCTTACTTGTCCCGCGTGCATCGACTTAACACTCACGCTCAACGGACTAACTTGTGTTGGTTGCTTTCTACCTTGCGCATCAATGATGCGGTTCATTTTATCTAGCGCTCGTCCCGATGTGAGAATGTCGCGAGCCAGCAGATAACCCTGACCACCCCGTACATCGGCATGAAACTCTAGTAACATACCTGCTAACTGCAATGATTTTTCACGTAAATCTGCAGGTGCATTAGGGTCATTATTTAACACCTGCATCACATCACGCGCTTCGAGTACAGGACCAATCCCACGCCCGATGGGTTGTCGTCCATCGGTAATGACCACTTCAACTTGTAATCCTGTATGCAGACCGACATATTCAAATAGTTTTCGTAACTGCATCGCATCACGCATACTGGTGACTTTAGCGTGGGGGCCGACGGGAATGTCGAGTAACAGGTGAGTTGCCCCCGCAGCCAATTTTTTAGACAAAATAGAAGCAATCATTTGCCCTTGTGAGTCTAAGTTTAAAGGGCGTTCGACAGAGATGAGAATGTCGTCGACAGGCGCGAGCTTCGCCGTACCACCCCATGCCAAGCAAGCACGCTCTCGATGCACAATATCTTTGAGTTTATCGACAGACAAGGTAACTTCAGAGAGCACCTCCATCGTATCTGCAGTCCCAGCGGGGGAGGTAATGGCGCGACTTGAAGTTTTAGGCATGAGTAACCCGTAAGCTGCAACAATCGGGGTAACAATCATGGTCGTTCGATTGCCAGGAATGCCACCGATACAATGCTTATCGACTACCATGCTTTCTTGCCAATTTAAGCGTTGACCGCTATCCGTCATCGCGCGCGTCAGAAATAAAATTTCTTCTCTATCCATTCCCGATTGTGCGGAAGACACCAAAAAAGCAGCAAGTTCCTCTTTAGCGTATCGTCCTTGCACAATATCCTGACAAATCGCGCTGTAATCAGCCTGTGATAAGCGCTCGCCTGTAATCTTTGCTCGTACTGCCTGCATAGAGATAACGGGTTGCGGCTGACGAACGGTGACAGGTGCGCCTTCTGGCATTTGAAAATGCTCAAAAGCACTGACGCTTAATCCCAGTTCAGCATCGCCGAGCAGGCTTTCGTCTTCAACGATATTCAGTGTTGCGAGAATCGTGTGTCCATCTTGGCGAATTTCGAGTTTAGATAAAGCACGAAACCCCTCGGCATGATATAAGGGACAAGAGCGGCGCAAATAAGCGACATGTTCGCGATGGGTATCAATACCGATACGCTTTAAGGTCAAACAATGTTCGTTAGTTGTGATGTGGGTCATGGGTTTTGCCTGCCGTATCCTATCGTGTCGTGTTATAATCCGTCAATTAAGTTAAACCCGTCAAGCGGTTCACTCGTCAAAATTTTATTTTGTAGGATTTATGCGCAAATATCTCATTGCTGGTTTATTGGTATGGTTGCCGTTAGGGGTAACGGTTGTGGTGATTAATTTCTTGATTAATAGTTTTGATCAAGTATTGCTGTTACTACCGCCTGACTATCGTCCCGATAGTCTACTCGGTTTTCATATTCCCGGCTTGGGCTTGTTGATGTCCATTTTGGTGATTGTGGTGACTGGTATCATTGCTGCCAACTACTTTGGTGAACGACTGGTCGGTTTGTGGGAGCGCGGCTTAGGGAGGATTCCCTTAGTTCGCTCGATTTATTCGGCAGTTAAGCAAGTCACCGAAGCCTTTGTCGGTTCTGAACAGTCGTTTCAAAAAGCCTATTTGGTTGAGTATCCTCGCATTGGTACTTGGACGATTGCCTTTCAGACCAGCAATAAAATGGGTGAAGCGCAATGTAAAACAGGGTTAGCGCAGGCGGTGAATGTATTTGTTCCAACGACACCTAACCCAACATCTGGATTCTTTTTAATGGTATCCGAGCAGGATTTAATTCCCTTGGATATGACAGTAGAGCAAGCTTTAAAAATGGTAATTTCTGGTGGCGTGGTTGTTCCTGATGTGGGCGACTTTAACTGTCAGCATAGTAGAGGAAATCTTCAAACCCTGTAAGGGTTGGGGGTCTGGGGGAAGGGGTTAGGCTAATAACCTGTGCGTGATGAAATAGTGCCCTTCCCTCCAGCTAAAAAATAACTTTGAGAGCGCTTTAGCGCTTCTCTAACATGATAAAGGAAGATAAGGCATGAGTATGCGTTCGCATTTGGCAAATTCGGTAACAGAAGCATTAGATGGTCAAACGGTTTCATTGTGTGGTTGGATCAATCGTCGTCGTGACCACGGTGGTGTGATTTTTATCGACTTGCGCGATCATAGTGGTTTCGTGCAAGTGGTTGTTGATCCTGATACTGCAGATGCGTTTGCTAAAGCGGAACACTTGCGCTCTGAATGTGTGTTGCGTATCGAAGGTCGTGTGCGCATGCGTCCTGAAGGCACAGCGAACGCGAATATTGCCAGCGGTCAAATCGAAGTCTTGGCAAAAGACTTGCAAGTGCTGAGTATGGCTGACCCTATCCCATTCCAGTTAGACGACAAAAATACCAGCGAAGAAATTCGCCTCAAATATCGTTACCTCGATTTGCGTCGTGATGTGATGCAAAACAACATGCGTACTCGTTCTAAAACGGTCAGCATCATGCGTCGTTATTTAGAAGATCGTAGCTTTAATGAAATCGAAACCCCGATTTTAACCAAATCGACACCCGAAGGTGCGCGTGATTATTTGGTGCCTAGCCGTACGCACCAAGGCGACTTTTTTGCTTTGCCACAGTCGCCACAGCTATACAAGCAGATGTTGATGATGTCGGGTATGGATCGTTACTATCAAATCGCCCGTTGTTTCCGTGACGAAGACTTACGCGCCGACCGTCAACCAGAATTTACACAGGTTGACATGGAAGCCTCGTTCGTCGATCAAGAAGAATACATGGCGATTATGGAAGGCTTGTTCAAAACCGTTTTCCAAGAAGTCTTAGGTGTTACTTTCGACGGTGATTTCCAGCGTATGCCTTACAACGAAGCGATGACGCGTTTTGGTTCAGATCGTCCAGACTTGCGTATGGGTATGGAATTGGTGGATGTGTCTGACTTGTTACAAGACATCGAGTTCCAAGTATTTGCCGCACCAGCCAAAGACCCGAAAAGCCGTGTTGCCGCCATGTGTGTGCCTGCTGGCGCAGAAATGTCACGTAAAGAAATTGATGATTACACCAATTTCGTCAAAATTTACGGCGCGAAAGGGCTGGCTTACATCAAGGTCAATGAGCTTGAAAAAGGCATCGACGGCTTACAATCACCGATTGTGAAGTTCTTCCCAGATCAAGTCATGCAAATTTTAGCGCGTGTGGGTGCTAAAAACGGCGATTTGGTGTTCTTCGGGGCTGATAAAGCGAAAATCGTGAATGATGCCTTGGGCGCATTGCGTGTGAAGGTTGGTGAAGATCGTAACCTAATGCAAGGCGAGTGGAAGCCATTATGGGTGGTTGACTTCCCAATGTTTGAATATGACGACAAGGCGAATCGTTATGTAGCGGTTCACCATCCGTTTACCGCACCAAAAGGCGGCTTAGAAGCTTTGGCAGAAGGTGCTGACTTATCTAACCTAACCGCTAAGGCTTACGATTTGGTGCTTAATGGTATCGAGTTGGGTGGTGGTTCGGTTCGTATCCACGACCCGCGCATGCAGTCGCGCGTCTTTGAATTGTTGGGCTTGTCGCAAGAAGAAATCGATGCTAAGTTCGGTTGGTTCGTTGAAGCTTTACAATACGGTACACCACCGCATGCGGGTATGGCGTTCGGGTTAGATCGCTTGGTGATGATGATGGTTAAAGCCAACTCTATCCGTGAAGTGATTGCCTTCCCGAAAACACAATCGGCAGCCTGTGTGCTCACTAATGCCCCTTCGGATGTTTCGCCCTTGCAGTTACGCGAGTTGGGCTTGCGTCCACGTGTGGTAGAAGCGAAGGGTTAATTTGGATTGATAAGAAAGCAGTCGAAAGGCTGCTTTTTTGTAAATTGTTATGGCTGTTATGCTGAAGCTAGCCTTGTTTTAACGTCATTTTATTTTTGGAGAGTCTACCAATGGCATTGTGGCATTTAGGCGATAATTTTGCTTCGGATATTGTGGTGATCGCTGGCGTGGATCGAGAACAAAAGCTGTTACTGATTCGTCGTAAGCACGCACCGTTCAAAGATTGCTGGGCTTTACCTGGTGGTTTTGTAAACAGTTTGACACCGCCTAATACTATTTTTGAGGCGGCTGAAACACATGTTCAAGCAGCAGTTCGCGAGCTGCAAGAAGAAACGGGAATTGTCGTTCAAGAAGTCGATTTGAAATTCATTAACGTTTACGATGCTTTTGGGCGTGATCCGCGAGCAGAAGGCAATCAACGCGTGGTGACAGAGGCTTTTTTATATAACACGCTTAGCTTGCCGCAGATACAAGCGGGCGATGATGCAGCAGATGCGCAGTGGTTTAATCTGGATGAGGTTGTTGTTGGAAAGGTGGCGTTAGCATTTGATCATATTGATATGGTTCGATGCGCTCAACACTTTTTAGCTGTCATCTGACATTATTCTGAGCCTAGCGGTGTGTGTCTCTGTTAAAATAGTTTAAAATTCAACTAAAACAAACAGGAACAAGCGACCAATATGTCCGAAAGTACAGCGGCTGCGTCTCCAATTCGCGGTGTCTTCATGAAAACATACGGCTGTCAGATGAATGAGTATGATTCTGATAAAATGCTACAGCTCATTGAAAAAACACATGGTTTTAAACAGGTAGAAAATCCTAACGATGCCGACTTAGTGTTATTAAACACCTGCTCAATTCGTGAAAAAGCGCAAGAGAAGGTTTTTGATGCCTTGGGTGTGTGGCGTGGCTGGAAAGCACGTAAACCAGGAAGACTAATCGGTGTTGGTGGTTGTGTGGCGTCGCAAGAAGGTGAAGCGATTCGTTCGCGTGCACCATATGTCGATATGATTTTTGGTCCACAAACCTTGCATCGTTTACCACAGATGATTGATGCTGCTTCTCAGCTTTCTGACGATGGTAAAAAGCCGTCGGTTATCGATGTCAGCTTTCCTGAAATCGAAAAGTTTGATAGCTTACCAGAGCCTAGGGCAGACGGGGTCAGTGCCTTTGTGTCGGTGATGGAAGGGTGTTCTAAATACTGCACTTTCTGTGTCGTGCCTTATACGCGCGGTGAAGAGGTCAGTCGTCCCTTTAACGATGTGATTGCTGAAGTGACGCGCTTGGCAGAACAGGGGGTGCGTGAAGTTAATCTGCTGGGTCAAAACGTTAATGCCTATCGTGGTGAAATGGAAGATGGCAGCATCGCTGATTTGGCATTATTAATGCATGCCTTGGCACGCATTCCTGGTATCGGACGTTTGCGTTATACCACCTCGCATCCTAACGAAATGTCGCAATCATTAATTGATTGTTATGCCACCATTCCTCAGCTTGTCAGTCACTTGCATTTGCCCATTCAGTCTGGTTCCGATCGAATTTTGACACAAATGAAGCGCGGACATATGGTGCTCGAATACAAGTCGACCATTCGTAAAATCCGCGCTTTGCGTCCCGATTTATCCTTGTCGGGTGATTTTATCATTGGTTTCCCAGGCGAGACAGACCAAGATTATCAAGATACGATGAACCTGATTGCCGATCTGAAGTACGATCGCTCATTTAGTTTTATTTATAGTCCTCGTCCAGGTACCCCAGCCGCCTATTTGCCCGATGACGTTGATGTTGAGGTCAAAAAGCAACGTTTAGCACGCTTACAAGACCGTCTGAATCAGTTAACAATGGACATTTCAACCGCAATGATTGGTAGCGTTAAACGTATTTTAGTTGAGCGTCCTTCGCGTAAAAATCCGAAAGAAATGGCAGGGCGAACCGAAAACAATCGCGTCGTTAACTTCGAAGCCAGTAACGATATTTTGGGTCAGTTTGTCGATGTTAAAATCACCTCGGCATCGAATAACTCACTGCGTGGCGAGTTGGTAGCAACACCTGAAGCTGAACTTTATGCCAACAAACCGCGTCAAAAGTTCTTTCAGATTTATTCCTTATCATGAGCCAAGCATTTGACAGCATCCGCATTAAATTAGTGCCAGAGGACAATGCGGCATTGCAAAACCTTTGTGGTTGGCACGAAGAACATCTGGCACAAATCGAAGCGCGTTTGGGTGTGGAAATTAATCATTTAAGTTTTGATTTTGTCATTAAAGGTCCAGCAATTCAACTGATGGCGACAGAACAGGTCATTCGTGACCTATATCATCAGTCATTTTCTGGACTAATGAGTGCTGAAGCGGTGCATTTGTACTTAACTGAACTGGCAGAAAAAACGCCTATTGCAGATGTGGTTGCCTTAACATCCAAGAGCAATGAACAATTGACTATGACAGGTTATGCCGTACTGCGTCCGCATAAAAAGCTGATTCGGGCGCGTACCGCTAATCAAGATGCCTATATTCGCACCATGCACGCTAACGATATTACTTTCGGTATCGGACCAGCAGGAACAGGCAAAACTTATATGGCGGTTGCCAGAGCCGTTGAGTTGCTAGAAAACGAACAGGTTCGTCGGTTGATTTTAACGCGCCCAGCGGTCGAGGCGGGTGAAAAACTCGGCTTTTTACCGGGAGATTTAGCACAGAAAGTCGACCCCTATTTACGTCCACTATATGATGCGCTCTACGAATTGTTAGGCTTTGATCAGGTAACGCGCTTGATGGAACGCAATGTCATTGAAGTGGCACCTTTAGCGTTTATGCGTGGGCGTACTTTAAATGAGAGCTGTATCTTGTTAGATGAAGCACAAAATACGACGCTTGAGCAGATGAAAATGTTTTTAACGCGTGTTGGTTTTGGTTCGAAAGTGATTGTAACAGGCGATATGAGTCAAATTGATTTGCCCAATAAATATTCTTCTGGTTTGCGTCAAGCTGCTGATATTTTAAAAGATATTGATGGCATTGGCTTTACCTTTTTTACCGCCAAAGATGTGGTTCGTCATCCCTTAGTACAAAGAGTAGTAGAAGCATATGAGCGCTTTGAGAAAACAAAAGCAAATACAGCAGTCACAACGTCGTAAGCGTCAGCAATCTCGTCTATCGATGGTAATAGAGTGGGAAGCTGATAAGATTGATGGCATTGTTGGTAAGCTTTTGGCTCGTGCAGCAGCACTGGCATGGCTTGAATCTGGCAAAGCACGTTTTTCCATTCATTTCGTTGATGCTGACGAAAGCCAGCAGCTGAATCGTGAGTGGCGTGAAAAAGATAAGCCTACTAATGTCTTGTCTTTTCCCTTTGAACTACCCGAAGGTTGGGAGTCTAAAGAGCGTTTGTTAGGAGATTTAGTGATTTGTCCCGCTGTACTAATGTCCGAAGCGGCTGAACAGGGAAAGCCATTAGCTGAGCACGCAACGCACTTAGTGGTTCATGGTTTATTACATTTGCAAGGCTACGATCATGAGAGTGAAGCAGAAGCAGTAGAGATGGAAGCTTTAGAGATCAAGTTGTTGGCTCTGGTCGGCATCAAAAACCCTTATTTACCTGTTTAATAGATGAGTATTTAATGAGTGATTCTGTTATAAAATCAAGTTCTTTATTATCTAAGTTAAAAGACTTATTCGATAATGAACCAGAAGATCGTGACGATTTATTGGCACAGATTAAGGACGCTTTTAATCGCCAGATTATCGATGTTGAAGCTTGGCGCATGTTGCAAGGCGTGATGTCATTGTCCGCACAGCGTGTGCGTGACATTATGGTTCCACGGGCGCAGATGGTGATGCTCAATGAGCGTGATACGCTTGCTGATAATTTGGCCATGATTTTAGAAACGGAACACTCTCGTTATCCTGTTACAGGTGAAACCAAAGATGACTTGGTGGGTATTTTAATGAGTAAAGACTTACTCATTGCTTATATTCGTGATCAAGTTGACTCTTTAGACAGCCTATCTTCTTTGCTTCGTCCCGTTTTTTATGTTCCAGAGAGTAAACGTGCAGCCGAGTTATTGCGCGAGTTTCAGAGCCGTCGTTTACACATTGCGGTTGCCGTCGATGAATACGGCAGTATCACGGGATTGGTTACCATTGAGGATATTATCGAAGGTATTGTCGGTGAAATCGAAGACGAATACGACAAAGCTGATGTGCATATTATGCAAATGAATGAGCATACCTTTACCGTTAAAGCCGTTGCGAGCATTGATGAAGTGAATGCTTTTTTTGATGTTAAACTTGATATAGAGGCGGCTGATACCTTAGGTGGTTTAATCGTTTCACGTTTTGGGCGAGTGCCTCAGACGGGTGAAAGCTTGGCGTTGTCGGGGTTGTTATTTAAAGTTTTACGTGCAGATCGTCGTCGTGTACAGCTCTTTAAGGTTACCTTAATTAACGAAGATGATATTGGTCATGGTGAATAGTCTGAAAGAACGGATGATGGATTTGCGCCAAACACTGCTAACGAATCCAGCATGGCGTTTAGCCAGTGCTTTATTGTTGGGGTCTGTCGCTGTCTTCGGTTTTGCGCCTTACGACTTTCCGCCAGCGACAGTGTTAGCTTTGGTGGGTTTGTGGTGGTTACTGGCTGATGCCAGCAGTTGGCAGCAAGGCATGCGTGAAGGTTTCGCGTTTGGTTTTGGTTTGTTTGGTTTCGGCATTAGCTGGATGGGTGTCAGTCTTGGACTTTACGGAGGCGTGCCAATGGGGCTCGCTTGGTTGGTCGCACTAGCTTTTGTCTTGTTATTAGCGAGCTTTATTGCGGTTGTTGGGGCGCTTTCGGTTGCCACACGTTCGATTGTATCTGTTTGGATTTGGGCCATCGTCTGGTTGCCTACCTTGTGGGTGCTTAGTGAATGGTTGCGTATTGTGATCTGGGCGGGTTTCCCGTGGTTATTATTAGGTTACACTCATACAGATACCTGGTTGTCTGGTTGGGCACCCATTGCGGGTAGCTTGGGGGTAAGCTTTGCCGTCGCCTTAAGTGCTGGTTTGATTTGGTGGGCAATTACCAGCAAAAACACGTTTAAAGCAATTCTTATTTATGGTTTGTTCTGGGGGTTATCGGGACAGCTCAATTCGATTACATGGGTTGAACCTAAGGGCGATCAACAACCAATAGCTTTGGTGCATGGTCAAATTTCAGAAACTTTAAAGTGGGATCAGCATGCCTTACCCTACTTGCTGCAGGCATATCAGGTCGCCAGTTTTCCATTGTTGGGTCAAGCGCCTGTTGTGGTTTGGTCAGAGACGGCCGTTCCGACTTTTCTAGACACGGCATTGCTCGAGCTACAGCCGATTATCGATAAAGCAAAAGTCAGTAACACAATGATTATTACAGGCGTTGCTTTACGTGAAGATTCGATTTTAGGCAGACAGTATTTTAATAGTATTGTGAGTCTGGACGGTGCGCTGCGTTATGATAAACGTCATTTAGTGCCTTTTAGTGAATTTTATCCTGGGTTTTCGTTATTAGCGGCTATTGCAAAATGGATCAATATGCCAATGGCTCAGTTTTCGGTCGGCGAAACGCCCAAAGTTCAAACGATTGCAGGCAGTCAAGTCGGGTTAGGTGTGTGCTATGAGGCAGATTTTGGTTTTGAAATGGCACAAGTGAGTCAAGATGTGGATTGGTGGTTAATTGTCAGCGATGATGGTTGGTTCTATCCAAGTGCTATGGCAGGGCAGCATTGGCAAATGACGCGATTACGAGCGCGTGAATTGGGTCGAGAAATTGTGCGCGTAACCAATCAGGGTTACACAGGAGTGGCTCATGTCGACGGTTCTGGTTCTGTGGTTGCATCTCCAGATAGTGAGTTAGCAGGTCATATCGTGCCAGTGCAATCCTATTCTGGGTTAACCCCATATGTGCGCTGGCATGATATGCCTTTATTAGGTCTGTTGTCTTTCGTTTTGGCGCTGGTATTGGTACGCTGGCGAAAACATAAAACGTTTAATTAAAACGTTACTGAATTAAAAATTCATTTTTGTTTCTGCCGTTAGAGATATAACGTTGTAACCAGAGGGGGGCAATACCACGACCTGTCCACGTGTTATTGTATTCCATAGGATCACGATACTTAGGCGCTAGGGTGCTTTGTTTTTTGATTGAGGTTTCTGTCGTGGTTTCTGTTCGGCAAGCTTTTTGTACCAAAGCGGCAATCGTGCTAAAACGTTCATTGTTCTTTTTAGCGAGTGATTCAATACTGTTAACGATACTTTGAATCTCTTCAGAGTCGATGCTTAGTTTGGCATTTTTTTGCGCTTCTAATGCTTGCATTTCTTGTTGTAGTTGAGCCAACTTTTCAGAAAGTTTGTTGAGTTTTTTATCAATTCTGACAGACATAATGACAGTTCCTTGTGTTTTTTATTTACATAATCGTTTTAGTTTTTTTATTCTAGTCGCTTTTGAATAAAATTAAAACCATTATTCGTTGGATTAAAAGGATTTTAAATGTCGTGCTCTTATTTTTTATGGCGCTTTGGTGAAACAAGTCGACTTTGGACTTCGTTCGAAAGGCTTAGCAGTTGGCTGGTTTTTATTTTGTGGTTAGGTTATGTTTTCATTGAAAAAGGGTTCGCCGTTCATTTTGATGATGGTAGCATCGTCCTCATTGATTTATTATTGGGTATTCCTATTATTATCGCGATGGGGCTGGTTTTTTCTATTATTTGGAAAGGGATTATTCGTGGTTTATTATGTTTAATGGGTAAAATGGTTATTAATGATGGTCGTGAATAAAGCAGAAGCAAAGATTTTGTTATTAATGGCGACGCCATTGGTGATTGGTCAATTGGCGCAAACAGGTATGGGTGTTGTCGATACGATGATGGCAGGTGGTTATGGTAAGTTTCATTTAGCTGCTATCGCCTTAGGCGCTGCTGTGTGGCTGCCTGTATTCTTGTTTATGAGTGGTGTCTTATTAGCCTTGACGCCCTATATTGCACAAACGCAGGGTGCTGAAGATCCGCAGCGTGCGCGTGTTGGTTTGATGCAGGGATTATGGTTGGCTGTCGGATTGGCTGTCTTAGCGGGTTCGATACTTTTATCTGCTTCTCATTGGTTAACGTTTTTTTCATTAGAACCTGCCGTCGCTGATATTACCAGTGGTTATTTATCGGCAATGGCGTATGGTCTTCTTCCCGCACTGTTGTTTCAGGTGGTGCGTTTTTTCCATGAGGGGCATGGTTTAACGCGCGTGATGATGGCATTATCAATTATGGCGTTTATTCTGAATATTCCGCTTAATTATATTTTTGTTTATGGTTTAGGTCCGATTCCCGAAATGGGTGGTGTAGGATGCGGTGTTGCAACCAGTATTGCTTATTTGTTTATGGCGGTGGGCGCTTGGTGGTTTTATTTTCATCATCAAGATTATGCTGGTTATCGACAAGCATGGCGTTGGTTAGCGCCAGATTGGGCTGTTTTATGGTCGTTACTGCGTGTTGGTGTTCCTATCGCAGCTGCTATTTTATTTGAAGTTGGTCTGTTTACGTTCATTGCTTTTTTAGTCACGCCTTTGGGTACAGATGTATTAGCGGCACATCAAATTACCATTAGTTACACAGCGTTGATTTTTATGTTGCCACTCTCTTTGGCAATGGCGCTAACTGTTCGTGTCGGCTATCTGCATGGGGCAGGCGATACGGATCAACTACGTGAAACGATTAAAACAGCGTTTGCGCTGTCTATTATATTGGGCGTTGCTGTTGCGGTAATTACGGTATTATTAGCGCATTATGTGGTTAATCTCTACACCAATGATGCACAAGTCGCTGCCATTGCGACAGGATTGTTTTTGTTGGCAGCTTTATATCAAATTTCAGATGCCGTACAGGTTACATCAGCTGGCGCATTACGCGGAATAGGCGATACAACATCGGTTATGGGTATTACTTTTGTTGCCTATTGGTTGATTGGTTTACCCGCAGGTTATTACTTATGCTATGGAGATATTTCGACTAGCGGTGTTTGGTTGGGTATTAATGGATTTTGGCTGAGTTTTGTGATTGGACTGAGTGTGGCGGCCATCGGGTTGGTATGGCGCATTCGTTACCGATTTTTTAATGGCAAACAGCTACAGGCGTAAAACAACTTGGGAACGCTAAAAATACCACGAAGTGAGGTTTTTTAGCAGTGCCCTATGGACGATAATTGCTTGCAATATCCCCATTTTTGATACGAACATTCAGGACAGGCGGACGACCTGCTTGCTGTCCTTCACGATCAAGCGTGATGCTGACTTTTTCATCCTCCCACTGATAAGCATTGTATGAAGGTAAGCCCGATGCTGTGCGTCTGAAACGGGCATTAGGAGCACCGATAATGGGTGTTAGTTGTGCGACAATATCAGGAATATCAACCCCTTGTTTCTGATTGGCGTACTCGGGAGAAAATGGGCGATAAAGTATCTGCATACTCGAAAATCGTCCATCTTGTTCATAACGAAAGTCGAGCCGATAGGTTTCACGTAAAATATTCTTAGGGTAAAAGCGATTAAACTGCTTTCTGTATAAGGTGCTCTTGGCTTGATCAAAACCATCCCAACTAAACAAGCTTTGGCGAATCTCGTCTTTGTTGGCGCTGACAAGCTTTAACCCCAACAGATGATAGTCTGACGCTGTTGCAGCCCAAATGGGATAACTCGCCATGCTTAGGGCGATAAAAATGAGACATAATCGAATTAACATAATATGCTGCTTATTGAGTGATGACCAATGGTATTGATGAGATTATCGGCACGTTAACAGAAAAGTTAAGCGGTTTCTAAGCATGATAGGGGTTCCAATAACGCAGCAAACACTGCTCCAACTCAACAAGTGCACTTTGATAGACTTCTTTTTTGAAGTTAACGACCTCATGAACGGGTTGCCAATAATTAACCCAACGCCACTCTTCAAACTCGGGTTCGGCACTGGCATTGAGATTAATATATTGTTCTCCACCCGTTAAGCCCAGCATAAACCAAATTTGTCGTTGTCCAATACAGACAGGATAAGTGTTTTGACGAATAAGGCGTTTAGGTAATTCGTAATGTAACCAGTTTTGTGTTTTTCCTAGCACACGAATATGACTCGGCTCTAGTCCAATTTCTTCCTTAAGCTCTCTAAACAACGCTTGCTGTGGGGTTTCATGCGAACGAATACCGCCTTGTGGGAACTGCCACGCATCCTCATGACCAATACGTCTTCCCAAAAAAAGCTGTCCACTTTTATTAGCCAAAATAATGCCCACATTGAGTCGATAGCCATTTTCATCAATCACGGACGTTACTTTCCTTACCATAATCTGTATTTGTTATCTATTTTAGCGAAAAAATCGTTTGAATGCGCACAAACATCGGCTAGGATTGTTGTTTTAAGGCAAAATTTTGATGGAAACTGGATGAAACTAGCGATTTTTGACTTGGACAATACCCTCATTGGTGGTGATAGCGATTACGAATGGGGACAATTTATGGTTCGTAAAGGGGTGGTGGATGGTGAATATTATGCGCGTCAGAACGATGCTTTTTATGAAGATTACAAAGCGGGAACCTTAGATATTTTGGCTTATCAGCGTTTTGCCTTAGCGCCATTGGTTGGTCAATCGTTAGAAACATTAGCAGCATGGCACGCTGAGTTTATGCAGACATCAATCATTCCGATAGCGCTGCCTAAAGCGAGGGCGTTAATTGAACGCCATCGGTTACAGGGACATCATTTGCTGGTGATTACTGCCACCAATCGTTTTATCACAGAACCCATTGTCCAATGGCTAGGGATTGATGCGTTGATTGCAACAGAGCCAGAACGCGACGAATTGGGTCATATTTTAGGTGACGTGGTTGGTGTTCCGAGCTTTCAAGAAGGTAAAATTCAGCGATTAGAACATTGGCTATCACAACAAAAAGTTACTGTTAGTGAGATGTGGTTTTATTCCGACTCTCGCAATGATTTGCCGTTATTACAACGCGCTAATCATCCTGTTGCGGTTGATCCAGACGACTTTTTGCGTGCAGAAGCATCACGTTTGGGATGGCCTGTCATCTCGTTGCGTGACTAGTTTAGCAGTCTTTAATGAAATCTTGAGCATGTTAAAAGCCTAAAAGGGATGGGGGGTCTGGGGAAAGGGTTGCTCATTAAGTGAATGTAACTACTTGATTCAATACCCTTCAACCAGCTAAAAAATAAAAGAGGGGCACTAAAAACGAGCAAGGCGAGGTTTTTAGTGGTTCCCTCTGGTATGATAGTAGGGTTAAATTACGTTGGTGACTGTATAAAAAGGTTGGCTCATAGCGCATGTTGACCTGACTTACCCCGTCTGCATCTGCCAATTGGAAATATTAAAATCCAAGAACAGTAAAAGGATTAGAAATGAGTGAACCGTTCGTTGACCTCGACCCACAAGAAACCCAAGAGTGGTTGGAT
>DZAT01000124.1 GCA_022736205.1 Thiomicrospira cyclica | reverse complement strand
GATAAAAAAGGAAGTAAGCCATGTTTGGAGCCAATTACAGCAGAACAACGTTTTGGATTGTGACCATCATTGCAGCACTTGTAGGTGGGTTTTTACTTTCTGTAGTAAAAATGCTGGCGGAAAGTAGCGGTAATGATAGCCTAGAGCCTATTTTTACATTGATTTTAATGATTGTACTCATCAATACCTTGGCGAACCGCATACGTGACTATGGCAGTAATCCGTGGTTAGCATTATGGTCACTATTACCGTTGGTCGGGCTTATACAGGCACTCTACTTCGGTATCCAGCATAAAAAGTCTGTATCAAGTAGTCAAAACACATTTTCTAGTACGCAAAACTCACAACAACAAGCACCCAAATCGCCCGAAATCAAAGATTTTCACTACACACCAAAGCACGAAGCTCAGCCAGAAGCAAATCGTCACACTGATAGTAACGCATCGACTGCACCACGCCCACGCTTGCCCTTAAAAGATTTTAACTAAGTGATGCACGAGAACTAAACGATGCAAACCGTGAATTATTATGATGTGTTGGGTGTGTCACCCACAGCCGACGATTTTGTCATCAAAGCCGCTTACAAAGCCTTAGCGCAGCGTTACCACCCCGACAAGTTTCACGGTAATGCCAAAGATGCCGCCGATGCCGAAGCGAAAATACGCCAACTGAATGAAGCCTATCAGGTATTGTCCGACCCAGCCAAACGCAGAGAATATGACGCTCATTTTCAACAAGGCGCACAACAGAACCAACATAACAGCCAACAAAAAAGCGAACAAGCCAAACAGCAAGCAGATTGGGCAATCGCCTTACGCTTTTACCCCGACTTAACCGAGTTAGAAACACGACTTGGCAAAGTAGACCCGTCTCTTATCCCCAAATTTAGAAGTAGCTTGCTTGCCAGTCAGCAATACGAACAACGCCAGCGTGTCGCCAGCCAACTCGAACAAAGCTATTTAGAGAGTTTTTTCGGTAATGATCCTAAGATTCTAGAATGTGCAAGGGATTTACTCCTAGCTGGTCATTGAGAAATTGCTAAGGAGTTGAATCAAACTGTCAAAGTTGTGGGTTCAGGCATTACATCAGATAAAATTATTGCGCAAATGGAAACAAAATACTTCCCCCATTTAAAAGCACAAAGAGAAGAGAAAGAGCGGATTAGAAAAGCAATGAATGAGAAGGAAGTTGTAAGACAATCACATAACGGTTTGGATATCGCTCTTAAGTTGTTTTTTATGGTTTTTGTTGGCATACCAGCATTAGTATTTTTTGCGAGCATGTTTGGATTGAGGTAAATATTGGCATCTTGATTGGGTTGTCTGGGCTGGCAATATCGACATCTCACCCGAAACGCTTTACGATAGGTCGGTGTTGAAAGAACAAAAGCCTTTTAAGGAGCAATCATGATTGCCATTCGAGAATATGCAACGGTGAAAGATCATCAGCTTCACCTAAACTTGCCAAAAGATTTTAACTTTGAAGAAGTTGAAGTGATTGTGATGCCGCGATCAGTGGTGTTGCACGATGCTAAGACAGCATCACTGACAGACGTGGGAAAAATAGGCTTCCACAGTCGTAGTTTTGTTGCGGATGACGAGGATTATAGCCAATGGTAGGGTGCATGTATCTGGCTAAAATATACTTTACAGATTTAAGTGAGTACAAGCTTTACGATAGGTCTGTAACTGCCAGTTTATAGCGTTTCAAGTCATACGAGGACAATGATGATGTTTTCAAATACGCAACTCAATGCGTTTTTACAACCGCTAGTCAATGCGTTGCCTGTGCCAGCTAAAGTGATTCTGTTTGGCTCTTATGCGAGAAATGAAGCTGATGAGGGTTCAGACATTGATTTACTCGTTTTGGCTCACGAGTTTTCGGACAAGGCAAACGCTTATGTTCGCTTAAAGTCGGCACTAGGCAGAAGCAAAGTGGGGGTCGATTTGGTGTTAATGACGCTAGCTGAGTTTGAAAAACGCGCTCAAATTCCAGGTACTTTGCCCTATTGGGCAAATAAAGAGGGCAAGGTTTGCTATGACAGCCTTACTTGAAGAAGCACGGCGTTTATTGAACTTAGCCAAAAGAGATCAAGCGGCTTTTTTAGCTTTGCTGGGCGTTGAAGCGGCAGGGTTGAGTGTGGCTTGTTTTCATGCACAACAAGCTGCCGAAAAAAGCATCAAAGCAGTGTTGGTATTGCATGGCATAGAATTTAGAAGAACGCACGATCTTCTGGCGCTTGCCGCTTTATTATCCGAAACAGCCATGACACTACCCGTTAGTGATGACTGGTTGATTAGACTTACCCCTTATGCTGTTGAGTTTCGTTATGACGATGATCCTATTCATTTAATTTCTGGTCGAGAAGCAGAGCAAGTGGTGATAACGCTTATCAAATTTGCAGAAGAGCTGATTGCACAAAAGCAGAGTGTCCAGAACCCGTGATTCGTCGTCGTTATCAAGCTGGCTTGGATAATTTTGCGAAATATGCTGAACAAGTCGATAATTGGTCGGTATTCAATAATGATGATAATACCCCGATTGTTGTTAAGGTGGATGGCAAAATTAAACGCATCTCTGCCGCTGAGTTAAAAGAACAGCAGATAGGGTTTAGGTCATAAAACCAATAAAATAAAATGTAATACTGAATGAAAGATCTCTTCGAAAAAGCGGGCTGGTCGAACAAGCCTGCTAAAGCAGCGGTTGTTGAAAAGACAGTTGCGCCCAAAAATGAACCTGTTTCAACCGCCAGTCCCAAACCGTTTCCCAATGAATCGGTAGATGTGCCTGTAAGTCATTCCAAAAAACAGCGCGAGCCACGTTTGTTGCCTTTGGATAAAATTCGCCTAGACGA
>DZAT01000123.1 GCA_022736205.1 Thiomicrospira cyclica | reverse complement strand
GTGGCGCGCTTATCTCATGTTAACAACATTGTTGGTATTAAAGATGCAACGGGTAAGTTAGAGCGTTTGACGGAGATGCGTCAAAATTGCCACCCTGACTTTGAATTTTATACAGGTGATGACGCAACTGCGATTGATTTTATCTTGCTGGGTGGTCAGGGTAGTATTTCGGTAACAGCCAATATTGCACCCTTGCAGTTGAGTAAAGCTTACCAAGCAGCGCTTGCTGGTGATGCACAGCTTGCACACCAGTTAGATGCGCCTTTGCGTGATTGTCATCGTGATTTATTTATTGAAGCTAACCCAATCCCTGTCAAGTGGGCTTTGTACCGCATGGGTTTGATTGAGCAAGGCGTTCGCCTGCCTTTAACGGTGTTATCGCCGCAGCATCACGCCACCTTAGAAGCGGCATTAAGAAAAGCCAATTTGTTGGCATAACATTTATATTCATCCATAGGTCAGTAATTTCATGAATGCATCTCGTCTTTTAAGTTTGGCAATCGTTTCGCTGCTTGCGGGTAGTGGTTGTAGTAGTTTGAGTAAGTCTTTTGGCAGTGGCGACAGTATTACACAAGAAGATAATTATCGTGTCACGCAAGATGCGTTGATTTCGCCATTGGAGTTGCCGCCAGGATTTCAAAATCCAAATCGCAATATGGATAATAGCAACCGTCTGTTAATGGGCACTTTGAACGATAAGATTGTTAACAAAGACATTCCAAGCTATCGTGCCGATGGGTTAAGCGTTCGTAACAACTTGTCGGAGCGTTGGTTGCATATCGACAAAGCGAATAGCGATGATATGTGGGAGCGTTTGCAGCGCTTCTTAATCTCGCAAGGTTTTGCCATCGAAGAGGCTCGTAAAGATGTTGGTGTCATTAAGACGGCCTTTTTAGCACGTAAAGAAATTGTTCCCAAAACAGAAATGAGTTTTTTAACACGCGCGCTCAATTCGTGGCGTGAAGAAACCGCTAAGGGTGCGATGGATCGTTTAACTTTGCGCGTACAAACGGATAAAGCGGGCGGTATGGATGTGTTTGTGCGTCATAGCATGCTGATCGAAAATATGGATGGTGATGTACGTTACTGGCGTTCACGTCCTTATCACCCCGAATTTGAAGCGGAAACCATTTATCAGTCAATGGTGTTTTTAGGTGCCTCAAAAGATGTTGCTGTACGTCAGGTCTCTGCGAGTATTAAGACGATGGAATCATCATTGGATAATGAGTTTTCTGGCTTGACCTTGCAGGCAGGCATGGAAGAGAGTTGGCAGTATGTGTTGTCTTTAGCTGATCGTGTTGGTTTTACGGTCGTTAGTACAGATCGTGCCAACGGCATCATGAATATTAAAATGCCTCAAGCGGTCAAAGCCGAAAAAGGGTTTTTTGGTAGTTTGTTTGGTTCGGATAAAGCGGATGCAACGGATGTTGTGTTGAAGTTTAAAGCGAAAGATAAGGCAACGGATGTGATGGTTAGCGGTGCGAATGATCAGACGTTAACAAGCGAACAGAAAAAGTCAGTATTTAAGCGTATGGGTGTTTTAGAATGAGTTTGGCGGTAGAAACAATTTGGGGCGTTTCGGCGTTATCAACTTTTCGTTTAGAACAGTTTATTGTGCGTGCACAAGGTCAAGGTGTTGCGTTAACGGGTTTATCTGCTCGCTATGTTTATGTCTACGAAAGTGATGATGCGCTGTCTGATACCGATGTGCAAAGCTTAACTCAACTATTAAATGAATCCTCACAGATTCAAGAAACATTGGTTGCCAATTTTGTGGTATCGCCTCGTATTGGGACTATTTCGCCTTGGTCATCTAAGGCGACAGATATTGTTCACAACTGTGGACTAACGCAAATTAAACGTATCGAACGTGCGATTGCTTGGCGCGTTGATGGTGCGATAACTGCTGAGCAAATGACGAGCTTGCAAGCCTTAGTTCACGATCGTATGACCGAAAGCGTGTTAGCGTCTGTGTCTGATTTATCGGTATTGTTTTCGCATCAAGCAGCGAAACCTTATAAAACAGTGCCTGTGTTAGCCCAAGGTCGAGATGCTCTGGTAACCGCTAATCGTGAGATGGGCTTGGCACTGTCAGAAGACGAAATAGACTATTTGTTAGCTGCTTTTACTGACCAGCTCAAGCGCGACCCAGTCGATGCTGAGTTGATGATGTTTGCGCAGGCTAATTCAGAGCATTGTCGTCATAAAATTTTTAATGCGCAATGGACGATTGATGGTGAGCAGCAAAGTCACAGTTTGTTTGGCATGATCCGCAATACCTATCAACAAGAATCATCGCGCATGTTGTCGGCTTACAGCGATAACGCTGCTGTTATGCAGGGTAGTTTGGGTGAGCGTTTCTTCCCCGATGCGGATGGTGTTTATCGTGGTCACGAAGAACAAGTGGCGATTTTGATGAAAGTCGAAACGCATAATCACCCTACTGCCATCGCGCCTTTTGCAGGTGCGGCGACAGGTTCTGGCGGTGAAATTCGTGATGAAGGGGCTACGGGGCGTGGTTCTAAGCCAAAAGCAGGCTTAACGGGCTTTACGGTATCTAACCTGAATATGCCAGAGTTCACCCAGCCTTGGGAAATTGCTTACGGTAAACCTGGTCGTATCGTGTCAGCCTTAGACGTGATGATTGATGGCCCTTTAGGGTCTGCTGCGTTTAACAATGAATTTGGTCGTCCTGGCTTGTGTGGCTATTTCCGTACCTACGAGAATCCAGTATTAACACCCGATGGTGTGGAGCAACGCGGTTACCATAAGCCAATTATGTTGGCGGGTGGTTTGGGTAATATTCGTGAACAGCACGTACAAAAAATGCCTTTCCCTGCAGGTTCTAAACTGAT
>DZAT01000054.1 GCA_022736205.1 Thiomicrospira cyclica | reverse complement strand
AACCATGCCCCGACAATTACAACTTGATCAACGACTTGTTAGAGGGATTGATGACGTTATGATGACCTCCTTAACATACATAAGCACCTTTGAATAATAAGGAGGTAACAATGAGAATGACAAAACGAAAGCAAGCAATCATTGAATAGTTACAGTGTGACGATATGGACACAATAGCAGCGCGTCATTTTGAGTATGGCAGTCATGGTATCGGGGCAATCAGTATGGCGGTGTATGGACATCATGACCTTGATATTGACCAAAGCCAACTAAGAAGCCTGTACAGAACTTTGCAGGGCATGGTTAAGAGCGGTTTGCTAGTTTGTACCTATCAGACACAAAAAACGTATAGCGGTACTTTCTACAGGGTTACCAATTGGCATATCGCTGACAGGTTAGAACGTGACGCGCAAATCATGGTTCAACTTAACCGAATGAGTAAAGACAGACAGGCTAAAGCGTTGGAGAACTGGAAGTTTTAACAATTCCACAGATTCCACAAACAACACAGGGGCATAAAAGCCCCTTTTTTAATTCCCCGAATTACGGGGATTATAATTCCTAGCATTGCGCTAACGTTGAACCAACATTGAACGAAAAACCAAACGCCAGAAACAACAAAGGGCTACATTGCTGTAACCCTTTGATAAATATGGTGCCGATTGAGAGACTCGAACTCCCGACCCACTGATTACAAATCAGTAGCTCTACCAACTGAGCTAAATCGGCTTGACTTGATATGAATATTATAATTAATGCCCATTTTATCGTCAAGTGCTTTTTATGCTTTTTTGCGCTCTGTTAACCAATTCTGCCAATATTCTAAACGCTCTTTAAGCAAGCCATGATTAATTGGCTTGGTAAGATAGTCATCCATTCCTGATTCGTAGCATTTTTCGGCATCACCTTTCATGGCATGAGCGGTCAGCGCGATGATTGGCAGATGCTGTTCTGTTCCTACTTCTCGCAAGCGAATTTGACGACTGGCTTCGTAGCCATCCATAACGGGCATCTGACAATCCATTAACACCGCATCGAATGTTTCTGCATTCAAACGATCAAGCCCTTCTTGACCATTATTGGCTACTTCGACAGAATAGCCCATGCGTTTTAGGAGCGCCATAGCAACTTTCTGGTTAACGACGTTGTCTTCAATAAGCAAAATTTTCATACTGGTTACCATATCAAATGCAAGGTCAGCAGAAGTGCTGGTTGCGAGGGTATGTGAACTGTGTGTCGTATCCGTCAGTAAAGCATCTTTATGTCGCACAACAGCATTGGTTAGAATCCGCTCTTGTAACGTTAAGCGCTCGGCACCCGAAACAGATAAAATTACAGTTACCACGAAGGTCGATCCTTGTCCTAGAACAGAGTTAACCTTGATGTCGCCCCCCATTAACAGGGCTAATTGACGCGAAATAACCAAACCTAAACCTGCACCGCCATATGCTCGGGTGGTTGAACCGTCAACTTGCGAAAAAGCTTGGAACAATCGCCCAATCGCATCGTCAGAAATACCAATGCCCGTGTCTTGTACCGTTATGTTTAGCGTTAGCTTGTCGTCGACACAATCCATTTTATCTAGTTTGATTCGAACGCTGCCTTCGCGGGTAAACTTAATGGCATTACTGACCAAATTGTTCACAATCTGCGACAAACGTGCCGAATCCGCGATGAGCTTTTCGGGAAGCCCTTCACCAATTGTGGCAGAAAGTTCGATACCTTTAAGTTGGGCTGCCTGCAAATGCACGGCAAGCGAGTCGAATAACCAGCTTTGAACATAAAAGGGTGACGGTGCTAAGGTAAACTTAGCAGACTCCATAGACGAGAAATCTAACACATCATCGACAATGGCGAGTAGTTGCTGTGCGCTCGTTTGAATGATTCTGGCTTGATCTTTATCTTGGGCATCGAGTAAGTCCTCTGCCAATAATTGACTCATGCCCATGATGCCATTGAGCGGGGTACGCAACTCGTGTGAGATATTGGTCAAAAACTGCGACTTCATTTTAACACTTTCGATGGCTCTGTCCCGTGCCACTTTCAACGCTAATTCTGTTTCGAGCCGCAAGGTAACGTCACGAATAACGCCAGCAAACAGAATTTCGCCACCGATGTTGACTTCGTTAACAGAGAGATCAATATCGACCAGACTACCATCTTTGCGCAGCCCCTGCAGCTGGCGGGTATAGCCAATAATGTGTGCTTGTTTTGTTTCGATAAAACGATCTAAATAACCATCGTGCGCACTGGCATGTGGTTCTGGCACAAGGATACTGATGTTCTGTCCGATAAGATCTTCTGGTTCGTATTTAAAGATGTTCAGTACCGCATCGTTAACTTGCTGAATCACACCCTTTCGATCGATAACAATAATGGCATCGGCGACGGCACGAAAAATAGCGAGCATTTTTTGCTCTTCTCGTTGCAATGCTTCATGCAGGGTAACTTTTTCAATCATTTGCTCACTGAGCGCATCACGCGCATCTTGAGCCGCCGTCATGCCTTCGTAAGAAATATGCAATGCACGTCTTAAACGTGAAAACGCTACTAATAACAGCGCTAAAACAACCATTCCCAAAAGTGCCAGCCAAATGGCCGTTTCTTTAAAACTCTCTTTCAGAACCGTTTCTGTATCAATTAAGGGACGAGATAATTCGAAGACACCACGAACATCGCCCACTTTCCAGTCAGTTTTGGGTGTGCCTACGTAAGTATTATGACAAGCAACACAGGCCGTTTGTAACACATCTGGTTTGGCATAGCGTAATACACGTCCTTCTTCTCGCTCTTCGATTTGCCAATAGTCTTGTTCTGGGTTCTGACGCGCTTGTATCATCGCTTCTTGTTCGAAGCCGTCTTGTACACTGGTACCATCAGCAATGCGCCATGGGAAAGGAAGGTCGCTATACATGCGCACTTTGATCACTTGATCGCGTGAAACGAATTCGCCAAAATCTCTAACAAAGGTAGCTGGCAGTGGCAATACATTGTTTTGAGACAAATAATCGTGCGTGAAAGTTGCGCCCAAAGCGCCTGCCCTCGGCACAATCATTTGAGCATAAAAATTACGATATTGCACAACCGAGTTAATGAATTTCTCAGCATCACTGACGGCAGCTCTATCAGCAACATCTCGTACTTGCGTATAAGCACGCATAAAAATAGCAGACATCGCGAGCATCAACACCAGAATCGCCAAACTAACCAGCAACATAACATTGTTGTCGCTGGCTGCTTTATGATGCGTATCTTTCAAAACCATCCCCTCGCTGTCAGTTCATCGACGCTTTATTTAAATTCTTGTTGTGCCTTTTCGACTGCTTGGCTCACTTTATCTGCCATATGCTCGGTGCGTCCACCCCATTCGCGCAACACATCTACCCATTCTACAGCAGTCGTTAATCCATTGCGAACCAAGTGGTAACTGTCGAACCAATCGAAAGCGACAGCAGACAGCAGTAAAAAAAACGTTGCCGTGCTGCCTAAAAAAATACGAGACAATAAGAACACTTTAAAAGCCAGTAAATTCATTTTATTCGCAAAGCCCATTGTATCCATTTTAAGAAGTTCTTATTTTAACGCCTTTTGCACCATTTGGCGAAAAATAATACGTGCGGGATGAACCGCTTGCTTCAGTTTGTCTGAAACAGGCAACGCCTGCCCTGTCATTTGCGCACGCAACAATGCTGCCGACAAAAATGAGGAGGTCAAACCTCGCGACCCTTGCCCCAAACTAAACCATAAGTTAGATTTCAATGCGGCTGTTGCATCGGGACAAGTATCGGGATGAAGCACACACGCGCCGATGCGTTCTTGATAATCAGGCACAGACAAAGCCTGTCCGACTAAGGGTAAGTGGTCACTGGTCATGACGCGATAAGCGCTGTGCCCACCGACTGGCTGCGCTTCTGGTTTGAGCGCTTGTGGCAAAACCTGCCTTAACAATGATAAATTATGCGCCTGCCCCGCCTGAGTTAGGCCAAGCGGGACATTGCCTTCAAAAGTCGCACCAACACAGATGACATCGTCCGCTGCAGGTGTTGCATAGCCACCATATGATAACACCATTTTTGGTGGGCTAAGCCAGTCGCGAGAAAGGACATGGCTCACCTGCCCTTTATTGAGCTGCAAATAGTCTTTCCATTCGGGAAGCAAGTCTGCTGCACTCGCACCAGCGGCAAGAACCACAGCATCAAATGTTTCTGTTAATCCTTGATCGAACACCAAACACCAAGCATGACCTTCTTGCTGTATGGCATGTACCAGACATTGTGTGCGTAGCTGAATACGGGGATGTGTTAGCAGTCGATTAACGACTTGTTTGGGCACAAAATAACCGCCCTGTTTAAAGTGTACGCCATAAATATCGGGTGCATTATACAGTGGTGCTTGCCATTGAACCAGTGCTGGTTGGTTCAGCTCTTCGATCCATTGGTGCCAAGTGCTTTGCTTGCTTGCATTACGAGACCATTTAAACGCACCCGATAAATCACCCAAAGACTGACGATCTTCTTGCCGCTCCCACCATTGACAAGCCAAACGCCACGATTGCCAGTACCATTGATTGTATGGCGCATTGCCACGATCGACAACAGGCAAACAACTGCCTGCCAGATTGCCAGAAGCCATCATGGCAGGCTCTGGCATTGCCTCGAAAAGGGTAACCAACATGCCCGCCGATGCCAGTTCTGCTGCAACCGTAGCACCCGAAATACCCGCACCAATAATCGCCACGCGCGCATTGGCAGATAATGGCGATATTTTCTCGGGCAACCAATTTTTCGCTGCATTGCCGCGTCGCTTTACACTGTCTGTTTGAGCTTGCTTGAGTGTCGTTGCAGGCATAGCGGAGGCTAGAACATACCAAGCATACTAGAAGACTCGGAGTCTTCGCGTGCTTGTTTGGCTAAAAACAGCAAATGATCTCGTGTTAGGCGTTCGCGCTCTAAGTTTTGAATTAACTGAACAGAAGTCTGTTCAGGGTTATGTGGAAAAAAGCCATTACCCTCTCCCAATAACCAAGCTGCACCTTCTGCTAAACAGGTAACATAAGCAATACGATAATGATCTTGATGTAATCGAGCAGGATGATGATGTCCTGCAACACCCATCACAATTTCTGTTGGCAGATGCCATTGTTGAAACAAAGCCGCACCCAACACGGCATGCGTCATATGTAAGGTTTTACTTTCTAGCTCTAAAAACTCATCTAGGTTGCGTGACGCATCTCGCACAGCGCCGTAATCACTTTTAAAAAAGCGCGTCATCAATACCAAGCCTGCCTCGTGTACCAATGCGGCTAAAAAAGCCATTTGCGGATCGACTTCCCATTTGAAGCGTTTGTTCATGTATTCGGCGATTTTTCGTGCAGCAAACGCACTGCTGATGCTGTGTCGCCAAAATTTCTTGGGATCAACATATGGGCTATTAAAGGCATCGTGCAAACTCACAGCATGCACCACATTGCGCGTTTCGATAACGCCCAAACGCGCCACCGCTTGAGCCGCATTATCGACATTGGTATCACCACGATGTAGCACTGAGTTGGCTGTATTAATAATGCGTTTACTAATGTCAGGATTGTTGGCAACAATCGCGCCAAGCTCGGTCATATGTTTGTGTGGGTCTCGCCATGCCAGCTCAAACTCACGCAAGGTGTCAGGAATGACAGGCAATCGACCTTGCTTATGGAGCTCGGCAAGAACTTCGGCACTTTTTACTGGCTTACGCATATAGGTTTCCTATGCTGGCACGATCGCACTGACTAGCCTTCTAGCAATACAACCGTTTTGTTACCGTGAATCATCACGCGATCTTCTAAGTGGTAACGCAAGCCTCGTGCCAAAACGTTGCGCTCGACATCTTTTCCTAAGCGCTGCAAGTCCTCAATGTTGTGTTTATGACTAACGCGAATCACATCTTGCTCGATAATAGGACCTTCATCGAGATCTTGGGTGACATAATGACAGGTGGCACCGATCAGCTTCACCCCACGGGTAAAGGCTTGATGATAAGGCTTAGCACCAACAAAAGAAGGTAAAAAACTGTGATGAATGTTAATCATCCGACCTAAGTACTGCTCGCATAATGCAGGCGGCATAATTTGCATGTAACGCGCTAAAACAATCACATCAACGTTCAGCGCATTAATCTGGCGTTCGTATTCGGCAAAAGCCGCCGCTTTATTGTCTTTATTAACGGGAATATAAAAGAAAGGGACACCATACCAACCAGCCATTTCACGCAATTTTTCGTGGTTGGCAACAATGCCGACAATGTCGCCTTCTAATTCGCCTGCTTGCCAACGATACAGTAAATCGTGCACACAATGCGCTTCGTGGCTGGCTAATAAAACCACACGTTTTTTATTATGAGAGTCGTGTATCGACCAGCGCATGTCAAATTCGCGAGCAATCGGTTCGAATGCCGTTCGAAATTGTGCAGCATCAAAAGGCAAAGATGCGGCCTCAATTTCGGTGCGCATAAAAAACCAACCCGCATCACTGTCTAAGTGATGATTCGCTTCGGTAATATTGCCGCCGTACATGGCAATAAAGTTCGATACTTTTCCGACAATGCCCACACGGTCGGGACAAGCAATGGTTAAACGGTAAACGTGTTTATTTTGAGCCATATACAATCTTTTAAATGAGGTGGGTAATAACAATGATGATAAGTATGCACGATTTATGATGGATTTGTCAGCCTAAAGTGCCTAGGGCATCACTAAAAACCCACTTCGTGGCATTTTTAGAGATGCCAAGTTTACTTTTCCTCTGGTGGAATGGTTTAAATCAAGCAGTTAGATGTAATGTTAGTGAATCCCTTCCCCCAGCCCCCCAACCCGCTCAAATGCTTATGTGGTTAGGGCGTAAACCTGATAAAATTTCATATATTGTCTATTTTTCGACTAGGAACACGAATGCCTTACTCAAATCAAGCCATTGCTAACAAACTACTGGTTGCGATGCCCGATATCGGTAGTGGTTTTTTTGAAAGCAGTGTTGTGCTCATGCTTGAGCATAATAAAGAAGGGGCTATGGGGCTAACACTTACCCAAGCAGCAACACTCACCATTGACGGGCTATTAAAGAACCTAGAAATTTCTGTGGCAACAGACTGCCAGCTATTAGAGCAAAACATTATGATTGGCGGACCTGTTCAACCCGATCGCGGCTTTATTTTGCATAACGGTAATCGAGCTTGGCAAAACACCACGCGGCTATCACCAGAGTTATCGATGACCGTCTCGCTAGACTTGCTACAAGACCTCGCTCAAGGCAATATAGCCGATGATTGTGAAGTCTTTTTAGGCTATGCTGGCTGGGGCGCTGGACAATTAGAACAAGAACTACGCGATGGCCATTGGCTTTTTGCACAAGCAACACACGAAATCATTTTTGAGTTGCCGCCAGAGGCACGTTGGCAAGCCGCGTTTAATACCCTCGGTTTTGACATTAACCGCCTATCGCGGGTAGCTGGTCATGCCTAAAGGGGTGTTTGTCGGCATCGACTGGGGCGAAAAACGCATTGGCTTGGCGGTAGGTCAAAGTCTGACGGGCAGCGCACGCGGTTTGGCGGTACTTAAAGCAAAAAAAGGCATTCCCGATTGGAATGATGTTAAAAAATGGTTGGCAAAATATCAGCCAGAAGCTTTGGTGCTAGGCTTGCCGTTGTTACTTGATGGTAAAGAACAACCGCTGACTGAGCGTGTGCGTGAGTTTGCACAAGTACTCAGTGCGACGATTCCTTTACCTGTGTATTGGGTCGAAGAACAATTATCATCAAGCGAAGCGAGCGAGCGTTGCGATAATCCTGCTATGCTTGATGCCGAAGCCGCTGCCGTTATTTTAGAAACTTGGCTATCGATGCCAGCCGCACAACGTGATGCCAGTCGTCACCTTCAAATAGAACAACCGAAACACAAAGAGGACTAATTATGTTTGGCTATCCTGGTTTATCGTCGCCAAATCTACAGCTCACAGAGGCAGGCAAGCTCAAACATTTATTAACACTAGAAGGGTTAAAGCCGCATCATATTCGCAGTATTCTTGAGCGTGCCGATCAATTCATTGACCCTGTGACACGCCAAATCCACAAGCAACCGTTACTCAAAGGTAAAACCATCGTTAACCTGTTTTTTGAAGCCTCGACGCGTACGCGCACCACCTTCGAGATTGCTGAAAAAAGTCTTGGTGCGGATGTGATTAACCTCAACGTAGCAACCTCGGCAACGAAAAAGGGCGAATCCCTGCTCGACACCATTTACAACCTTGAAGCCATGCAAGCCGATATGTTTGTCGTGCGTCATAGCGAGTCGGGCGCAGCGCACTTTTTTGCTCGCCACGTTGCGCCACATGTGCATGTACTCAATGCCGGCGATGGTCGTCATGCGCACCCCACACAAGCCTTGCTGGATGCTTACACCATTCGTCATTTTAAGGGGGCGGACTTTTCTCAACTGCGCGTGGCCATAGTAGGAGATAGCTTGCATTCGCGCGTGGCGCGTTCACAAATTCAGGTGTTGAATTTGCTGGAAACGGAAGAAATTCGTCTGGTCGCCCCCAAAACGCTATTACCACACGATGCCAGCGCGATGGGCGCACATTGCTTCACCGACATCGAAGCGGGCTTAAAAGATGTCGATGTGGTGATTACCTTACGTATGCAAAACGAGCGCATGAGTAGTGCACGATTGCCATCGGAACAAGAATATTTTGAAACCTACGGCATCACCGAAGAGCGGATGAAGCTTGCCATGCCCGACGCGATTGTCATGCATCCAGGGCCGATTAATCGTGGTGTCGAAATCGCCTCGAATGTTGCCGATGGCAAACAATCGGTCATTTTAGATCAGGTCACCTTTGGTATTGCCGTGCGCATGGCGGTGATTGCGATGATTATGGAAAATGAGGGAGACAAATCATGAACCCATTAATCCAGCAAGGCATTGCACAAAAGTTAATTCGATTCGATGAAGAACAAAAAAACATTTATTACATTCATCAGGATAAGCGTCGTAACTACAACAATCCAGAAGAACAAGTACAAGCCGAAGCCTTTCTAAAGTTAGTGCTGGAATATGGCTATCCAGTTAAACGCATTCAACAGTTTATATCCGTTCAAATGGGTGTAAGCACCAAAGAAGCGGATATTATCGTTTATGCTGACGATGCCTGTTTACAGCCTTACATTGTGGTCGAGTGCAAAAATGCTGATATTTCGGAGCAAGAATTTAAGCTAGCGAGCGAGCAAGCCTTTAGTTACGCCCATGCTTTAGCAGGAACAACCAAGTTTATTTGGATTACCAAGGGAAACCGCGAAGAGTTTTATCAATTCGATAAAGAAAAAAACCACCGCGTTCCTTTGTCAAACATTCCCAATTACGGTAAAAAGTCGGTCGAGAAATATCGTTATACCAAAGGTGGGTTAAGCGATGTTAAAAAAGTAACCGAAGCAGAATTAACCAGAATCTTTAAACAAGCACATGATGCGCTGTGGGCAGGCGGTGAGCTTAATCCGTCGCAAGCCTTTGATGAGCTCGATAAACTCATTTTCTGTAAAGTCTGGGACGAAAAAAACACCAAAAAAGGACAGCCTTACGACTTTCAAATTTTTAATGAAAGCGACGAAGATGAAGCAGCGCATTTAGACGCACTCAAAAGCCGAATTGTTGCTATTTATGACAAAGGAAAAAGCTTCGATCCTGAAATTTTTAATAAGCCCATTGACTTAACGCCAGAACGAATCAAAACCATTGTTGAGTATTTCCAAAGTATTAGCTTTTCAGAAACTGATTTAGATAGCAAAGGAAAGGCGTTTGAAACGTTTCTAGGCACTTACTTCCGTGGTGATTTTGGGCAGTTTTTCACGCCTCGTAACGTGGTTAAGTTTGCCGTCGATGTATTGCCAATGACGCACGAAAGCCGAGTATTGGATACGTCTTGTGGTAGTGGTGGTTTTTTATTGTATTGTTTAGATAAAGTACGTAAGCAAGCCGATGCTGAATATGATGTGAGCATCCCCAAGGAAGCCGTCGGGCACTTTAACCACTGGCACGGTTTTGCCGAGAAAAACTTGTTTGGTATCGAAATTAGCGACCAAATTAGCCGCGTTGCCAAAATGAATATGATTATCCACGATGACGGACATACCAACGTGGTTACCTTCGACGGGCTTTTTAATATCGAACACATAGCCAAAACAACAGGCAACGCTGGCTTCAAAGCCAATAGTTTCGACTTTATTGTCACTAACCCGCCTTTTGGCTCAATTGCCAAACAATCCGAAAAAGCCTATATGCGGGTGGATACCAACACAGCCCCTTATTACGATTTTTCGTTAAAAGAAATGAATTGGATCGATGCCGCCATTAAAGGAAAACATGCGGCTACTGGGCGAGAAAGCCAAAGCACCGAAGTATTATTTGTTGAGCAATGCCACAACTTCCTAAAAGAAGGGGCTTACTTAGCCATGGTTGTGCCAGACGGCATTTTGACCAATTCCAGCTCGCAGTATGTGCGCGATAGCATCGAAGAAAAATACCGTATCGTTGCCGTCGTATCTTTGCCTCAAACTGCGTTTACCAATACAGGCGCAGGCGTTAAAAGTTCGGTTATGTTTCTAAAAAAACATACACAAGCAACTACCGATCATATTCGCAAAGCAAAGCAAACGATGCAAAACAAGCTCGTCGAAACGCATCAACTGATTGAAAAAGCAACGGCATGGGAAAAAGAAAAACAAGCGTTATTAAAACCGCTTAAAGCTAAAGATGACGAAACCAAAGCCAAACGACAAGCCATTTCGGATGAATACAACGAAAAACTTAACGCACTCAAAGAAACAGTAGAAGAAGCTTACCAAAGCGAAAAATCAACAGGCTTACCTAGCTACCCTATTTTTATGGCAATTGCCGAACAGATTGGCTACGATGCTACAGGCAAAGAAATTGTACACAACGATTTACCCGATATTACGCACGCACTCAGGCAGTTTATAGAAGCGATTGAAGCGGGGACAGACGCAAATTTTCAATAAGCCTCGATTGTGATAAAAACAAAGTGTTTTTGATAAATCGAGGCGATATACAAGGACGATTAGACGCTATTTATTACAGCGCATCCAATAGCTTAAAAATTGCAAATGAAACAGCCTATCCCATTAAAAAACTATCGGATATTGCTATTTTACAGCGCGGTAGATTTTCACATCGCCCTAGAAATGATGAACGATTTTATCATGGCAATTATCCGTTTATTCAAACTGGAGACATTGTTAGAGCAAGTGAAAATAACGATACAATCCTGTTTACACAAACCTTAAATGAACTGGGTCTATCCGTTAGTAAATTATTTCAAGCCAATACGCTAATTATTACCATCGCTGCAAACATTGGTGATACTGCCATTTTAACTTATCCTGCTTGCTTTCCTGACAGCTTAGTAACCATCACTCCTAAAAATGAATGGGTCGATGTTCGTTACCTTAATGTTTATTTCAAGTATGTTAAAGATTACTTAGTGAACCTTGCACCACAAGCGGCACAAAAAAACATTAACTTACAACAATTATCACCAACGCCTATTGTTATTCCACCTAAAGAAATTCAATCTAAAATAATTTCTATATTTGAAACCGCTTACAACGCTAAAAAACAAAAAGAAACTCAAGCTGCCGACCTACTCGCCAGCATTGACGCTTATTTACTTGATGCGCTAGGCATTACGCTACCGCCGCCAAGCGAAAAGAAAACCTATTTTATTTGCAACTCGGGGCAAGTGAGTGGTGGGCGGTTTGATCCGTTTTATCATCAAGATGAGTATCTAAAATTAGAACAGGCTTTAATAAACGGAAAACATCCACTTATAAAATTAAATAACTTAATAAATTCAATAGCCAGTGGTT
>DZAT01000013.1 GCA_022736205.1 Thiomicrospira cyclica | reverse complement strand
AACTTCACCAAAACTGGGTAAGCGCGCGATTCAAAAAGGCGATGAAGTAATTGGTCTGACAATGCTTCAAAACGTTTACTTGTAGACAATTCAACAAAAGACATAACTAAACTAGACCGCTTTAGACTTCAAGGAAGCACGCACCATCACGGCAAACACGCCCAGCATCAACCCTAACACCAAGGCAACAGAGATAATGAGGTTGGCTTTAGGCTTAATCGGTTTTTCACTCATCGCAATCGGGGCAATTTGTTGTGTGGAGTTAATGGTTACGTCTTGATAAAGTTTGGCTTTGGTTTCGTGACGTTGCATGACGAAGTCAATTGCTTCTTGTAATCGACTTTGAATGACTATTTTATCGGGCGATTGAAGGGATAAATCGACAATCTTGCTCGTGCCTTTAGCTAGAACGGCACTAATACCCAATTTATCCTGAACGACTTTTGCCAAGTCGGCTGGACCATCTAAGAATCGAGGCATATTCATCGTATTAGGAGCAATAGAATTTTGCATATTGTTGGCAATCACCTCTCCGATTTCAATCGACACCTTGCCCTCATAAATAGGCGTTGCCAGTTGCGTGAAAACCACAGCACCCAAGGTTGCTAATGCTGTGGTAATAGCGATCAGTCGTTTGCCATCGACTAATTTTTGCCATAGCTCGCCCAAGTCAATTTCGTCATTGGCGGTCTAAGGCTCTTGATTTTGCATAGTTTTGCTCTGAGAAAATTCTAATTAGATACGCTACCGCCCTATCGTGCAGGCCGATAAGCCGTAGGTTTGAGGGGTAATTTTTTAATCTACCCTATTTGTTGGTTATTCTAGCACACTATTTGCTGGGGGGGGTAGCACAAGCGCATTAAATAATTGAGTAGACGCAACTTTGCTGCTTCTTTTTTCTTGCGCAAAACATTTCGACAAGCCCAATGCGCTTATTTTTTCCAGTATCGCCGAGGCAAATGCTATTAAGCCGGCAACACCCGCTGCATCACACTCCACATCGGGCGTTTAGCTGGCGTGGGGTAGGCACTGGTTGGAATAGGATTGACCACTTTACACGTTTTTTCTGGCATGGCATCGATAATCTGTGTCGCAAATCCGTGCCAAGTCGTTTGATTTTCTAGCCCTGCAGTCAGGTGATAAATACCTGATTGTGCTTTAAGCTGCGCTAATGGCTGTTGTAATAGTTTAACTGTATCGGCGGCTAAATCACGTGCATCGTTGGGGATGCCATGCTGATCGGCAACAATATTTAACATTTCACGCTCTTTGGCGAGGCGTTGCATGCTGCGATAAAAGTTATTACCGTAATCGGGATGATAGACCCAACTGGTTCTGAAAATCAGATAATCACAACCGCTGTACTTGATACCCTCTTCGCCCATCAGCTTAGAGTAGCCGTAATAGTTAATGGGATTAGGCGTGTCGGTGGGTTCGTAGGGCGTGGTTTTAGTCCCATCAAACACATAGTCTGTCGAATAGTGAATGAGTAAGGCTCCGATTGCTTTTGCTTCGTTTGCCAAGATAGCAGGTGCTGCTGCATTCGCTAAATAGCAGTTAACTGAGTCTGTCTCGGCTTTATCGACCGCTGTGTAAGCGGCTGCATTAACGATGATATTGGGTTGATGCGTTTGTACAGCTTGTACAACAGCGTTAAGATCGGTCAAATCTAACTCATCGCGTCCGAATGCAATCACTTCTGCGATAGCAGGCAATTGTTTCGCAAGCTCATAACCAAGCTGTCCGTTTTTACCGAGCAATAAAATCTTCATTCAAACACCTGTGCATCTTTGATCAAAGGTTGTTTACTGTCTTTATCCGACAGTAAAGCTTGCGTTAGGTCGATTTGCCAGTCGATGGCAATACTGGGATCATTAAAAGCGATGCCACGGTCGCATGCTTTGTTGTAGTAATTGTCTACCTTATAGGCAAAAACAGCAGTTTCCGACAAGACGACAAAGCCATGCGCAAAACCGCGTGGGATAAGCAGCTGACGTTTATTATCACTACTCAGTTCTACTGCAACATATTGTCCGAAAGTAGCGCTGCTTTGGCGGATATCGACGGCAACATCGAGCACTTTACCTTGGATGACACGCACTAATTTACTTTGCGCATGAGGTGGCAACTGATAGTGCAGCCCTCGCAAGGTGCCGTAAGTCGAAAAGGATTCGTTGTCCTGTACCCAGTCGACGCTGCCAATGTGTTGTTGAAATAAGTCGTGACGGTAGCTTTCGAAAAAGTAACCACGGCTGTCTGCCCATACTTTGGGTTCGATGATGACCACATCGGGGATTGAGGTTGGGATGAATTGCATGGTTAGTTCTGCTTTCCAAACATATAAGCCATATAGATTAATGTAGCAACAAAACCCAGCACAACTAAAGTAATCGCAATTTCTGGAGCTTCCATTAGAGTTCCCCTAGTTTATTGGTTTGTCGAATTAAGCTTCTCGTAAATAACAACAACATAACTTGAAATAAAATGGCAACATCAATACCTAACCAAAACAGAAAGCCAAACATTTCTTGATTATAATAACTGAGTAAACCGCCTACTAGAACCACTTCTGTACCGACTAATAGGGTTATTGCTAATCTTGTATTGTTAACAATTTCTTTTGCTTGATCTAGCTTAGCCATAGTTTACGCTTTAATCAAACGCAGTAGATATTGTCCATAGTTGTTTTTGCTCATCGGTTGCGCCAGCTTTTCGACTTGTTCGGCGGTTAAATAGCCCATGCGGTAGGCAATTTCTTCTAGGCAGGCCACTTTGAGGCTTTGTAGCTTTTCGATGGTTTGAATGAAGTTGCTGGCCTCGAGTAGGCTCTCGTGGGTGCCTGTGTCGAGCCATGCATAGCCACGCCCCATGGTTTCGACGCGTAATTGACCCATGTTTAAATAGGCTTCATTGACGGTGGTGATTTCTAGCTCGCCACGATGTGATGGCTTGATGCTTTTAGCAATGTCGACCACTTGGTTGTCGTAGAAATACAGCCCTGTCACAGCAAAATTGCTTTTAGGTGCTTTAGGCTTTTCTTCGATGCTGATGGCTTTACCATCTTTATCAAACTCGACCACACCAAAACGCTCTGGGTCGGTGACATGATAGGCAAATACCGTTGCGCCTGATGCTTGCGCATGGGCGTTTTGCAATAGTTTGCTCATGCCGCTGCCGTGATAGATGTTGTCACCTAAAATGAGACAAGAATCATCATTACCCACAAAGTCGGCACCGAGAATAAACGCCTGAGCGAGTCCGTCTGGGCTAGGCTGTACACAATAGCTTAGGTTAAGTCCCCATTGGCTACCGTCACCGAGTAACTGCTCGAATCGTGGCGTATCTTGTGGGGTACTGATAATGAGAATATCGCGAATACCTGCAAGCATCAACGTCGATAACGGATAGTAAATCATGGGTTTGTCGTAAATGGGCAACAACTGTTTCGACACAGCTAAGGTGGCTGGATAAAGACGTGTACCAGAACCACCCGCTAAAATAATGCCTTTTCTGTTGTTGCTCATGCCTGACGCTCCGTGTAGTTTTTATCCAGCCATTGTTGATATTCACCCGACTGTATTTGCTGTACCCAATCTTGATGATCGAGATACCATTGGACGGTCTTGCGGATGCCTGATTCGAAGGTTTCTTGTGGTTTCCAGCCGAGTTCTCGTTCAATCTTGCTGGCATCGATGGCGTAGCGCATGTCGTGACCTGGTCGGTCGGCAACATATGTGATTTGATCGGTGTATGCAGTCGATTTAGGACGAACTTCATCGAGGATGTGGCAAATTGTCTTAACCACGTCTAAGTTTTGCTTTTCGTTATGTCCGCCAATATTGTAGGTTTCACCCAGTTTTCCTTGGGTAGCGACAACCACTAAAGCTCGTGCATGATCTTCGACATACAGCCAGTCGCGAATTTGATTGCCTTTGCCATAAACAGGCAAGGGTTTTCCTGCTAGCGCATTGAGAATCACTAACGGAATGAGCTTTTCTGGAAAGTGATAAGGCCCATAGTTATTTGAACAGTTGGTCACCAATGTTGGCAATTTGTAGGTGCGTGCCCATGCTCGCACAAGGTGATCGGATGCGGCTTTACTGGCAGAATAGGGCGAACTCGGCTCGTACCCTGTATCTTCTGTGAACAAGGGCAGGTTGTTTTTATCAGCGTCGCTGACATCGTCTGGGTGTGGCAGATCGCCATAGACTTCGTCGGTAGAGATATGATGAAAACGGAAGTGCTCGCGTCGATTAGGCGGCAACTGCTCGTAGTAAGCGCGTGCTTGTTCTAATAGGGTGTAGGTACCAACGATATTGGTTTGAATAAACTCACCTGGCCCGTCGATTGAGCGATCAACATGAGATTCGGCCGCGAGATGCATGACAATATCGGGCTGATGGGCATTAAAAACGCGCTTTAACGCGCCAGCATCACAAATATCAACACGCTCGAAAGCATAACGGGAATCGTCGCTAATGGATATTAAAGACGATAAGTTACCAGCATATGTGAGCTTGTCGACATTAATGACCGAGTGTTCGGTATCGTTAATAAGGTGACGAATAACCGCACTGCCAATAAAGCCAGCACCGCCTGTAACGAGAATTTTTTTCATGATGTGCATCTGAGTAATTGAGGGTTGATACGCTACCGCCCTATCGTGCTGAGCCGATAAGCCGTAGGGTTTAAAAGGGTAATTTTTTAATCTACCCCAATTTTTTAATATTCTAGCATATTATTTGCTGGGGGGGTAGAGAAGTTAACTAAAAAACAGCATTATTCGGTTAAAAATTGCCTAGCTGCGCTTGTACACGACCTTGTCCGCCTGCCAGTTTGAACTGGTTAACAAGCGCTGTTAAGCTCTCTGTCTGGTCTTGCATTCTGGCGGTTGCCGCCGAAATCTCTTCGACCAAAGCAGCGTTTTGTTGCGTGGTGCTTTCCATTGCGCCCATATCCTGATTTAAGCCATCGATGATGCCGCGCTGCTCTTGCGATTGACTGGCCATCGCGGTGACCAGATCACCCACTTTCACAATCGATTGCTGAATGTGATTGAGCGAGTCGCCCGACTGGTTTGCCAACTGTGTGCCTTTGCGCACTTGTTCGATGGTGTTGTCGATTAGCGCTCGAATATCACGCGCAGCATTACTCGACTTGCCTGCTAAAGCACGCACTTCGCCCGCAACCACAGCAAAACCACGCCCATGATCGCCTGCACGAGCTGCTTCTACTGCGGCATTCAGGGCGAGCAGGTTGGTTTGGAACGAAATGCTGTCGATTAAACTGGTGATTTCGGACACGCGCTGACTGGCTTCTTGCATCTGCGTCATGGCGACGAGGGTTTGTTGCATAATCACCGTGCCGTCTTGCGTTTCTTGTTGCGCTTGTTTCGCCAATTGATCTGAGGTTAACGAGTGATTGGCCGTTTGTGCAATGGCTTCGTTCATGGTTCTTAGGTTGTGTGCGGTTTTGTCAATTGTCGCTGCTTGTTGCTGAGTGCGATCGTTTAAGTCTTGATTGCCATGATGAATTTCGGTAGCAGCTTGATACACCGTATTCGATACTTCGACGATTTCGCTCAAAACCCCATTCATTTTGCGGATGGCTTCGTTAATCGATTGCTGCAAGGTTGATAAGGCACCAAAATATTGTCCTGTAATTTGTTGCGTGAAGTCGCCCTCGCTCATGGCTTGCGCTACCGAAACCGACGCAGTAATCGCTGCTGACAAGGTGGTTAAGGAGTCGTTCGTATTGTTTCACCAATTCTGCCAACTCACCACGCGCTGGATAGGTGATGCGTTGCTCGAAGTCACCACGCGCCATCGCATCCATCACCTGATTGATGTTTAAAATCACCCCATGCAAGCTTTCAACGGACTGATCGACCATCGAACGCAGATGAGCAGGCACACGTTCATCCATGCGCAACGTGAAGTTACCCTGATACAAGCCCTGCATCACCTCGCCTAGTGCGGCAATGGTTAACGACACGCTATCGACACTGCCGTTAACGCCCACACGTAAGGTATCTAACTCGCCTGGCAAGGTATCTGTCATGCGTTGATCGAAATGTCCTTGCGCGACTTGATGGAGCGTATGGTTAATATCGCGAATGGTGGTTTGTAACTGCGATAAGAAGCCATTTAATGCCGCTGCGGTTTGTCCCACTTCGTCTTTTTGACTGGCAGACAAATGAACGCGTACGTCAAAGCGTCCCTCGTGTGCCACTTGGTCGATCACGCTTTGCATCTGACGCATGGGACGTGTGATGCCGCGTGCAGTGAAGAAGGATACCAACATGCCGACAATTAAGGCAAACAAGCCTAAAGCGATGCTTAACCAAACGGCTTTTTCGTAGCGCTTTTCGGATGCCGCTGCCTCATTATCCACAACTTGGTTAACGGTTTCGCGCAACGCATCGAGCGCTTTAAATAAATTGTCTTGTGATGGACGCAAAACATCTTTGATTTGAGCAAAAGCACCTGCTTGATCTTCGCTCAGTACCATTTCCAAAATGGTCTCGAACGCATGACGGATTTTCTTTTCTTCTTGCTCGATACCTGGCATTAATGCCATAAAATCGGCATTACCCGAAAGTTGGGTAATTAAGTCGGCACGCAAAGTTTCGTACTGTTTGCGTGCTTCTTTCATGCGCTTAACTTCGTTTTTTAAGAAGGGAATATCGCCTTGCAGCGTAATATCTCGAATGGCGGTTGCTTCGAAACGCGCCGCATCGCGCATGCCATTGATTAAGCGCAGCTTGGGGATTTGCTGATGCACAATCGCTTGCAGCTCAACATTCGTTGCTTGCTGCTGCACGATACCTAAAATCGAAATGCCAATTAACAGCACAATCATTAACCCAGCACTGAGCGCTAAGCGCGTGCCAATCGAAAACCCTAGCAACATAACAACCACCCCACTTTCTCTTTTTTATTATCAACATCTGTCAGTACTCAGCTTGCTAAGCACTGACGGATGTTTGTCTTTTGGTGTCTCTAAAAACCTACCTTTCGTCATCCTCGCGTAGGCGGGGATCCATGAAATCAATGAGATAGATTCCCGCTTTCGCGGGAATGACGGGTTTTTAGATGTGCCCAGAGGTTGCCAACTTATTCTAAACTGGCTTGCAACACACCAACGATAGCACCGCCATCTTTAATGGGTACAGCGATTTGTACGCTGGCCTTTTGGCTTGAAGGATCGGGGGCAACTTTGTCGGCAACAAAATCGGCACCAGCAAGTGCTGCCTTAAAATTAGGACGATTGGCAATGTTATACAAGAATGGCTTTTCGGCACCCATTGCAAAAGCAACCAAATTGCCTTCTTTATCGCGTACGATCAGTTTACCCACACCCGATTTTTGATAGGTTGCTAACTGCTTGCTGAGTGCGCTGTTGCTTAACCCCGTAACGACCGCATCGCCTTCTGCCAAGTCAGACCATTTTGCGTTGCTCATGCCTGCAGTGGTTGCGCCTGCTTTAGCGGCAGCAATAACAGCGGGATCTGCCGCCCACTTATTCATGTTTGGCATCATGTTATCGGCTTTGGTTTTAAAGTCGGCGGGTAGTTCTGCTTGAGCCGTCATGCTCGATACGACCAATAAGCTGGCACAGAGTGTCAAAAAGGAACGACGTAACATAATCAAATTCTCCATAAATTAAAAACACACCATTAACATACTACAGTATTCGTATCTTTGTGTAATCAAAAATAATAATGAGCCGATAAGAAAAGTGCAAGCAGCAAATAACATGACAAAAAAAGTGAGCATTGCACCCAATTATCATACATATTTTCGCTCATTCAGCGCCAATATAATCCAAAAAAAGCCAGCGACTTGGCTGGCTTTTTCTGTTCTGAAGGCTCGAAAGCTTGGCTTATCTTCTGGGTAATGCCAAACGCTGAGGCGAGACATGACCACCACCTGCAACCTTCAGACGACCCACTGCTTCGACCAGACGATCTGCTTGACTTTGCAATTGATCTGCTTGAGCAGTCGATTGCAAGGCTTGCGCCACGTTTTGTTTTAACCCACTGTCTAGTGCGCGAATGGCATCGCCAACGCTCGACACGCTGCTGGCTTGCTGCTGACTGCCATTAGCCATATCGGCAACCAGTGTACTCACTTGACCGATACTGGCATTGATTTGCGCCAATTCTCGACCAGACTGTTCAACTTGAGCGGTTCCCTGTTCGATTTGCGTGACGGTTTTGTCGATGAGCGTTTTGATGTCTTTGGCTGCGTCGGCAGACTTACCTGCTAAAGCACGCACTTCGCCCGCAACCACCGCAAAACCACGACCTTGCTCGCCTGCACGTGCCGCTTCGACCGCAGCATTAAGGGCAAGCAAATTGGTTTGGAAGGCAATGCCATCAATTAGACCAACAATATCGGCAACTTTTTGGCTCGACTCGCGCACCGCTGCCATCGCTTCAATGGCTGTCTGCATGGTTTTCTCGCCTTTCACTGCTTGAGCCTGTGCTGTGGCGGTGATGTTGTTAGCAGAGACAGCACGTGAAGCACTTTCTTTAACCGTACTGGCAACACGCTGCACCGAAGCCGTGGTTTGCTCCATTTCGGCTGTCTGTATTTGCATCTGATGCGAAACCTGTTGATTGGCATCGCTAATGGCATGAGTCGATACACGCATGTCGCCAGCCGCTGCCATGACTTCGCTGACTAGAGCGGCTAAATTTTGCATCGATTGGTTTAAGTCGGTTTGCAAGCGTGCTAAATCGCCTTGAAAGTTTCCTGTCATGGGTACAGACAAGTCACCTTGCGCCATGCGACCTGCCGTGGCTTGCACCTGTGCAATGCCTTGTTGCATCGCATCAAGTCCCATATTGACATCTTGTTTGAGTTGTTGCCACTGACCTGGCAAGTCTGCCGTTAAGCGTTCTGCAAAGTTACCCTGAGCCAACAAGCGCATGATTTGACCTAAGTCGCTGACCACGCCTTGTAAGCTGATCATCGTTGCATTGACCTGAGCGGGCAATTGTCCCGAAACCCCATCGCCCATACGAACCGACAAGTCACCCTGAGCCAAACCTGTCATGACGTTAGACAACGATTGCATGGTTTGCGTTACACTGTCGGCAGAAGCATTCACGCCCTGTTGCAATACGGTCAAATCGCCCAAAAAGGCACCATTGACCCGCTGACCAAAATCACCCTTGCCAATTGCCTACATAACGCTACCAATTTGAGCCATCGCACCATGCAATTGTGCCAACATGGTATTCAACGCATCATTGGCTTCGTTTTTGTATTGGTCTGGTACACGTAAGCCATAATCACCCGTCGCTGAAACCTGCGCAACCGTTGCAGCTGCGGCAACGCTTTGCTCGCGTTCTGCACGCATCATCACGGCAAAATAAATGAGTGCGGTAGATTCGAATACCACGAAGAAAGCATGCAAAAAGGTAATACCCCAACCACAACCATAGTTGAAAAGGGTTAAGGGCATATCGCCCAAAGAAGCACCTTGCATTTGTAACGCATTAAGCAGCAAATGATGCACCGCAATCACGCCTGCTGGTACAACCACGGTTAGCCAATCGCGATAAATGAGCATTAATGCCAAAGCGGTAAAAATATGAAAGTGCATTTCGATTCGACCCAGTTGAGCCTGAATCAAAATAGCCGACATCAGCATGAATAACGCGCCCATTAACGCACCAAAAGCACGTTGTCCACGCAATGTCACAAAGCCGAGCACACCGACCGCTGCCACCAATAACGAAGCAACCACAGCGAAAGTGCCAGTACCCATGCCCCATGGTGCTAAAAACATGGTAAACGGTAGATGTGCCAGTAAAATCGTCAACATCAAACGATCAATTTTTGATCGATCCGTCTGCTCTACCTGACGCATGGTTATCTCAAGTGTCATCATTTTTCCCCTACTTTCGCTATTAATCGTTCAAAATCATCTGTCATTTCGTCGGCTCGTAAATGCTCGCCTGTATAAACAAGCTTGATATTGCCATCGGGCGCGATTAAGAAAATCTCGCCACTATGCGCTATTTTATACGTTGTCGAACGCCAATCGCCTTCGCGCATAGCCCTCGACTGATAGTCGTTGGCTAAGGCTTGCGCTGCGGCTAACGACGGCGGTAACACAGCATAAAAATGTGGCATAACCAAATTATCAATGGTCGCACGCAATTCTTCTGGCTTATCGCGTTCGGGATCGAGGGTAACAAACACCATCGAAACAGGCTTATCCGCTAACTGCTGCCCCAATAAAAACAAGGTTACCATTTGTGCCTGACAATAACCATCGCAACGCAAATAGCCAAAGTATAAATACACATAACGCCCTGCAAACTGATTGAGCGATATCACGTCACCCGTTGCAGAAGGCAAGGTAAACGGCGCAGCTGGCGCGTCTAGCCAACGTCCGTGATACCCTTTGTCCATTAGCCACAGTTGCAAAAAGGGCAAAGAAACAAGCACAAGCGCTGCCAATGCAAAAACGGGTATCCATAATTTGGGAAATCGACGATACAGCAAGCCAGTGATCACCGTTAGTTAATAAGCATCATATTACGCTTAATAAACAGCAACAACAAGCAGGTATTGAAAGAAATAGCGTGAAAAAACAGATAACGGCAAGCGCTACCAAGCCTGCAAGAATTTGAGTGCTATTTCTCTCGGTAGACTTCTTTTCTGTTGCCGATTTTGATCACCATGATTCTCAAATTGCCATCCTCTATGTTGGCAATTATTCTGTGATCTCCGACTCGGTACTTCCAGAAATCGCCTAGCTTAGAACCTTTTAGTGCTTCTCCGATGCTTCGAGGATCATCGAGCATTGCTACTCGACCGTGTAAAAAAGTTAGAATGCGTCTCGCTATCTGCGGGTCTAGTTTGTCTAATTCTTTCTCTGCGGCGGTATCTAACTCAACATTCCATGCCATAGCGTTTCATAACCTCTTCTAGTGGTACTGATTGAGTTTTTCCAGCTCGATAGTCGGTTAAACGCTGTTCTGCAAGGTAAAGGTCTTCCAGGTCATCTAAGTGCGCCAAAATGGCTTCACGGGCGTAAAACGTTTTCGTTCTACCTGTTGCTTGAGCCAACACGCTTAATCGAGCTTCAACTTCAGCAGGCAATCTAATTGCTAACATGATGATCTCCTTTTTCTATTTGATATACAAGTATATCAAATTTCTCAATCATCATATAACAAACTCCGTTTCATGGATCCCCGCATACGCGAGGATGAGGAAATATTGAGTTATTAGAAATACCCCTGTGCAGTAAGCGACGCTAACCAGAGCTGCACATCATTCAGTTCTTCTTCCACGATGTTATGTGCCATCGGATAATGATTCAAACTAACCCGCTTTATACCCATTTCTTTTAGGCGAGCTTCGGCTCTCAGTGCAGCGGCTAAAGGCACAACCGTATCCGCTGTGCCATGCCCCAACCAAATTGGCAAACGCGCACGGTTTCCTGACAAGGGTAATAATTGCTCATGCGCTGGCAACCATGTCGACAAACCAATCACTGCCCCAATCTGAACGGGCGCAGACAAAGCAGCATGTAAAGCAACAACGCCACCCTGAGAAAAGCCCAACAATACAATTTCAGAAGCAGGCACACCTTGAGCAACTTGCGTTTCAATCAAGCCAACAATACGACGCGCACTCTTGGCAATGCTTTGAGTATCGACAGGGTCGGTGGGCGAAAAGCCTAAAATATCAAACCATGCGGGCATCTGCATGCCGCCGTTCACCGTCACAGGCAACCGTGGTGCGTCTGGAAACAGCCAAGGAATCCCTGTCATGCCCATCATGTCTTGCAAGGGCGCTAAATCCTGCCCATCAGCCCCTAAACCATGCAAGGCAATCACACAGCTGATTTTCATACCGCATCACGCTGTGCAAAGGCTTCTTCTAAACGGGCAATGAGGGTTTTTAAGATTTGAATCCGCGCAAACCGTTTATCTTCTGCCGCAATTAATGTCCAAGGGGCAAAGTGTGTGCTCGTCCGCTCAATCATATCAGCAACAGCCTGTTCGTATAGTGGACGCTTCTCGCGGTTACGCCAATCATCGTCGGTTAGCTTAAACTGCTTCCAAGGCACATTAGCGCGTTCATCAAAACGACGCAACTGCTCTTCTGGACTGATATTAAGCCAGAACTTAGTGACCACAATACCATGCGCTGCGAGTTCATCTTCAAAGTCCGAAATCTCTGCGTAAGCTCGCATCCAAGCCGATTCAGAAGCAAAGCCCTCGACACGCTCAACCAAAACGCGCCCATACCAAGAACGATCAAAAATCGCTACTTTACCCGCGCGCGGCAAGCGTCGCCAAAAACGCCACAAATAATGGTGTGCCAATTCTTCATCGCTAGGCGCAGCAATCGGATGCACCACAAACTGACGCGCATCTAACGCTTGTGTAATGCGTCGAATCGCACTACCCTTGCCTGCCGCGTCCCAACCCTCAAAAACAATCACATTGGTCATGCCAACATCTTGCGCTTGCTGCATCAATAACCCTAAACGTGCCTGCAACTTAGCAAGCTGATCTTTATATTCAACAGGTGTTATGCTTTGCGTTAAATCAACAGAGGCTAACAAGGGATGAACGCTCGGCGCGGGCGGTGCGTTGTCTGCCACATCTTGCGTCGTCAACAAGCGAACAGAGGACTCTGCATGACGCTTATCGGCATACTGCTGACGTTGTAACTGCTTTTCTAAGGCATCAGCTAACGCCTCACCTACCGTGATAGAACGATAGTTTTCATCTTCACCTTCCACAATCAGCCAAGGGGCTTGCCCAGTCCCTGTTTTATGTAGGGCTGTTTCGGCAGCACGAATAAAGTCATCGTAATGATGATAGTTTTCCCAATCTTTATCGGTCACACGCCAAGCAGTCAACGGATCTTTTTCAAGCTGGTTCATGCGTTTCTTTTGGGCTTTTCTATCCAAATGCATCCAAAACTTCAACACCAGCGTTCCATCATCTGACAGCGCGCGCTCGAAGTTGGCAATCTGCATCAACGACGTTTGATAGCTCGCATCATCAATACGAGCATAAACTTTATCTAATACGGGTTGTGAATACCAAGAGCTTAAAAACAATCCCATCCGACCTTTAGCAGGCAAGTCGCGCCAATAATGCCAATAAGGGGGACGTTGACGGGTTTCTTCTGTTGCTGCGCCGTAGGCATGGGTTTCCAACCAGCGCGGATCCATCCAAGCATTCAACTGATTAATCATCTCTGACTTACCCGCAGCATTCACACCCGCAAACACCACAACGACTGAAAACTTTGCAGACTGCAATTGAAACTGCAAGGCTAATAAACGCTCACGCAAGGCTTTTTCGCGCTCTTTGTACACTTTATCAGATAGCTTCATGCCCAACTGTGCAACTTCAAACATAAAACACCTTTATCTTTACGCAATAAAAAACCGTCATGAACCGAAAAAGTGCTAGGCGCAAGACGCACAACGCAAGGCGTGTACAAAAGTACACAACGCAGCGCGAGCATCGCAGCAACAACGCAATTTAAGGCGCAATAGGTTTTTACTCTTTTGGATTTTCATAAAAGACATACTCTGATGTGTACTCACCCACTTCAAAATAGACTTTTTTCTCGCCATCATCTTTATGATAATTTAAATTCTCATCAATCACGCCATAGGCAAAACGGTAAGGACGCGCTTGTTTATCATTCGTACCATATGCCGTCGATAACTTGTCGACATGAATAAAACGCTTCACAATTACGCCGCCCGAATAAATCTCGACCACACCATTGGTTCCCGTCCAGTTTTGCAGACTGCGCCCAATTTGGTTTTGCGACTCCTGCGTACAGCCACTCAAGCCCGACAATACGAATAACAACACCGTTACCAAAGAAACGACGACACCACGCCTAACCATAGCAATACTCCTATCCATACATTATTTTTAAAGGCAATAAAAGCGGTTTCTCGATGCTGATCGCCCACTAACCATTGTTGCCAAGCAAAGTGCACAGCGACCGCAAACAAGGTCAACCACCAAGCAACAGCCAAATCGAAGGCATGCCCTAACTGCCATAAGCATAACAGCATTAGCAACATTAACACAGCAATGATCGGGCGAATATATGAACCAAACAACACTGCTGTCGACTTAATTCCAACCTTAATATCATCATCTCGATCGACCAGTGCATACCAAGTATCGTAAATCAGCGCCCAAATAACCGTTGCGACAAACAACCACCAGCCGCCAAGGGGCATGTATCCCAAAATAGCCACAAATGCCATCGGAATCGCCCAAGCGAACGCCAAGCCGAGAAATAATTGAGGGTAATACGTCCAGCGTTTCGTAAAAGGATACAAGGTCGCTAACACCAACGCCCCAATAGCCCACAGCAACACCTCTGAGCGCAAGGTTAAAACCAGCAGCCCACCAATCACCACTAAGCCGATAAACAGACGCAAAGCCGCTTTAGGCGTTATCTCGCCACACGCCAGCGGACGGTCGCAGGTACGCGCCACCGCACCATCCCAATGACGATCAGCATAATCGTTAATGACACACCCCGCCGAGCGCATCACAAAAGCACCCGCAATAAACACAAGCAATGTCCATAAATCAGGCAGACCACCTGCCGCTAACCACAAAGCGACTAAGGCGGGGAGCAACACCAAATAAGTACCAACAGGTTTATCGAGGCGCATTAAGCGAAGATAAGGGGAGACTATTTTACGCACTGTTTTTCTCTGCCCAATAAGATAAAGTACCCAATACTTGAACACGCCGTTCGAGCATCACTATCGGTTTCAGGGACGATCTAAACATATCTTTTTTCTTAACGATGCTATGACGAAAAAACAAATTAAGGCGCAAGACCGTCAACGTCTCGTTTAAGGTAATGAGTATACAAAATCATGCCGAAAAAAAGCGTCGAAACCACCCCCAAGACCAGCAATACCCATGCTGTTTCTGGCGTGGTTTCTAATAAAATCAGTTTTCGTAAAATCACCACAAAGCCGACTTCTAAAAAAGTAAGGGCATATTCAAAACTATTATAGATAAATAAAGTACGCACAATTGCCATAACAATTAAGACCAATAACGCATCATTGAGCACCACTTGCAACAAGTCGAACTCGGGCGCACCTTGACTCGCGAGCGTGGCAAACAATTTAACCGCTAAACTACCGATTGCCACCACCAGATATAGGCTCATTAGCCCAATAAAAATAATACGCAAAAACCAACCAAAGCGTTCTAGTTTATCTGCAACGGGTTGTAAGAATGGGGGCATAATGTCACTCCTCTTGTGTGCGTGTTGACGCGCTCGAACGCGCTAAACCAGACAAGATTGCGCAACACGCGACAATAAAGCCGTTAACCGCTCAAAGTCGATGGGCTTGCTCACAAAATCATCCATGCCTGCATCAGAGCAGGCCTGCTGGTCTTCGGCAAAAGCGTTTGCGGTCAGGGCAATAATGTGCGGTTGATTAATATGAGATCGTTGTCGAATATGACGCGTGGCTGTTAGCCCGTCCATATTGGGCATTTGCATATCCATTAAGATCACATCATAGCTTTTTTGTTCGACGGCTTTTAACGCCTCTAAACCATCGTTAGCGGTATCGGGATGAATCGACAAACGCTGTAAAAACTTGGTTGCCAACAGTCGATTGACTGCGTTATCTTCAACCAGCAACACCGATAGGCTCGATAATCTATGGCTGACAACGTCTGAGGGACGCAAAGCAGCAGGCGCAACATCAATCGTTGGGGCATGAAAGGTAAACGAAAAGACAGACCCTTCGCCCAATTGGCTATCGACCCAAATAAGACCATACATTAAACCAACCAGCCGACCACAAATCGCCAAGCCTAATCCTGTACCACCATACTGACGCGTGATGGATGCATCGGCTTGCGTAAAGGCGGTGAACAATTTTGACTGCACCGTTTTGGTCATGCCGATTCCTGTGTCACGGATACTGATTTGATAGCGGTCTTTCTGATCGGTTCGAGACAGGGTTAAAACAATCTCGCCTTGATGGGTAAATTTAATCGCATTCGATAATAAATTAAATAACACTTGGCGCAAGCGCGTCGCATCGCCTAAAACATGCTGCGGTAAATCTGGCGCAATCTGGACATGCAGCGCCAATCCCTTCGCCTTAGACTGACCATAAAACAAGTCGCCAACCTCGGTTACCAGACCTTGCAAGCTGAGTGGCACCTGCTCTAACACCAGCTTACCTGCTTCTATTTTAGAAAAATCCAAAATATCATTAATAATGGTGAGCAAAGTTTGACCGCTGCTTTGTAAAACGCTAATTAAATGCTGTTGCTCTGCATTCAGGGGCGTATCTAGCAGTAAGTTTGTCATGCCAAGCACACCATTCATGGGGGTGCGGATTTCGTGGCTCATGGTTGCCAAAAAATCACTTTTAGCAATGGTAGCAGCGCGAGCCTCTTCAAGTGCACCTGCCAACTCTTGGGTTCTTTTCGCAACTTTGCTTTCTAAGTTGTTCGTCAACTGGCGCAACTCTTTTTCGAGCTGATAGTGGTCGGTCATATCTTTAGACGTAACCAATATGTGCTGATTATCGTGCATCAATGCCAGCGACATATTAACCGTGCGCTGTTTGCCGCCTTTAACCACACAGGTTTTGATGAAGTCTTTCACAGAGCCGTCGCTAATCACGCGTTGCAATGTGGCTTTACTCCGCTCTAAATCTTCTGGCAAAGTTAACATAAAGCAACTGGTACGCAGCAACTCTGCTCGCGTAAAGCCTGTCATTTCGAGGTAAGCGGCATTGGCTTCTAAAAAGGCTGTTGTGTGCACATCTAAAATAGCGATGCCATCTTTAGAGGTATGATAAATCGCTTCGAATTGCTCTTTTTGTTCACGCAACTCTGTCGTTCTGACACTAATATTGTCTTGTAAATGCTGTTTTTCCTGCTCCCACGCTCGATAAAACGTCGTGGTATTAACCGCATTCGACAAATGTGTCATCATGTTTTGCAGCGCTGTCTGTGCCAGCAAGTTATCCAAAGGCGTAACAACTTCCTGACCTTGAACATTGCCGACAATCATCATGCCGTAAGGTACTTCGACATCGCCACCAAACAAGTCAATAAATGCTTCTTCTAAAAACAGACTTTTCAGCAACTTTGCGACCAGCTCGCAGGGTTGATCGACAGTATGAAGCATGGGTTCTGAGCTTAAACGTAAGGTTTCGATGATTTCGCCAGATAACAATAAATTAACAATCCCTAATACCTTCTGCTGCATGGGATTGTCGTAACCGCGATGGTAGGCAACCTTAAACAAGCCCGACTGATCGTCGTGTAAAAACAAAATACAACGCTGATAGCGCAACACATCGACGGCAAAGTTGAGTGCCAAGTTGGCAATATCGTCAATACGACTTGTTTCATTCACTTGCTTCCAGTCTTGGTGCAAACGTTTAAAATAAGCAATGGTGTTATCAGAAAAGTCTTTCATGGCAACCTAAGGTATTACAAGGATATTTCAACTTCTAAATAATCGTCACCGCAAGCAATGCCTTTGGTCATATTGGTTTTGTACTTGGCTTTAGCGCGACGCATCTGGCGGAAGCCTTCTTCGGTGTTGATCACTTCCCCTTCGACCAAGTCGGTGTTGTAAACCAGCTGCATGAGACCCGTAAACCCACCACTATTTGCCCAATGAATGGGATATTTACTTTCGCCATAAAGACGCATGTAACTTAGGTCTTCGAAGTCGTTATAGTTGCGAAAAACCGCGCGGTCTTTCGACAATTCTACCGCTGTGTGATAGCCCCAGCCCATGGTGTTCACCAACGAAGCCAAACCTTTAATCCAGTCTTCTTTGGTTTTAAGCAGCGGTTTAACCACCGTGTTCCACTCTTCCGATGTCATGACACCGCCGTAAGTAAAGAAGCCACAAGCATGACCCGACTCTAGCAGTAACTCTGCCGCCAAGGTTTCGCCATACTCGCCCGCAACCTCGCTCATGGCACGCACGAACTCGAACTGTAAGCGGTTAATGTAATCACTCTGGTTGCGTACCAAATAAACACCAAAGGCAGGAATCAAGCCTTCTTCGTTGCCAACAAAGGTAGCATGCGCTCCTAAAAATGCATTGGTAACCGTGTCTTCGTGCTCCCAACCAATCGACACCTTAGGCACATCTTTAAACAGGGTCACTTGCTTGGCAGGATAAGTAGCAAAGTTGCCTTCTCCGCAACGAATCTCGTGCGTGTTTTGCTCGGCACCGCACGACATACAAGCGGTCTGCTCGGCAACAATTTCTGATAATTGCTTCTGATAAATAACCGCGTAAGCAGCCGCAAGATAACCCGTCGTGTAATAGTCGACTGGCTTATCGCTACGCCCAAACTTCATCAGCCATGTCTTAGAAAAAAACGACTTATACGTACGTAAGGTTATGCCTTCTTCAGTCATATCAGATAAGTCGATTAACCCATAACCAAAGGTTTTATACATCGACTCAGCCATCTGCTTACTTTGCGCAACATCAAGCTCCTGACACAAGTTGCTTAACTGATGATAAACCGCATCGGCAGCAGAACCAATGAGAAAACGACGACTGTCAATATAGGTCGCATCCAAAATAGAACGCTGAAGGTAGTTCACATAATGATGACAATGAAAAATCATCGCCTCGCCTGCCACGTCTAAGCAGTTATGTTCTTTATCAAAAACATATCGATTAATATCAAACATAGCAACCACCTCAGGCTTCGCAGCAGGTTAAGCCCGTCAGCTCTTGAGCCACCGAACGGATATAATCATAAAGCTCGTCCGACACCTCGATAGACTCCGACGTAAGGATACTCTCGGAGGTTAGCTTTTGATTCGATTTAATGAGTTCGGGCAAAACACGCACCAAAATACGGTCGACAATTTTCGCTTCGCCATTGGCAATCGCGCAACTAAAAATGTGTTTAGCATCTTTCACAGCAGTATCCCCTTGTGGGCAGTATCATTCATGGAATTAACGTCATTAAGCGTTTTTAATCATCTTCTCATTTTTATTGATGACAAAGATTAGTCTAGCACGTTAATGGGTACATTCCTACGCGAATGTAGCGACTTGTGACACTTTTTTTATTGATGCTTCTTGTTCAAAAACCACAAGATACGTCTTAACCACGCATTCTTTCATTTTATTTCTGCATCAAGCAAAAGGGGTGCTGATGCACCCCTTTTATCGTTAAACTTTGTAATACTCACGATACCACTGCACAAACCGACGAACACCCTCTTCAACAGGTGTATTCGGTGTGTAGCCGACATCTTTAATGAGGTTTTCGGCATTAGCAAAGGTATCGGGCACATCGCCTGCCTGTAGGGGCAACAAGTTCAACTCTGCCTTTTTACCCAAGCATTCTTCTAGCACTTCGATATAACGCATTAGCTTAACAGGTTGGTTATTACCGATGTTATACACGCGCCACGGTGCTCTGCTGGTGGCTGGATCTGGGTTCATTCCGTCCCAGTCGAGATTCGGCTGCGCATTATGATCGAGCGCGGCTACCACGCCGTTGGCGATGTCATCGACAAAGGTAAAATCGCGGGTATGATTGCCGTGGTTAAAGACATTAATCGGCTTGCCTTCGATGATGTTTTTGGCAAACAAAAACAATGCCATATCAGGACGACCCCACGGACCATACACCGTAAAGAAGCGTAAGCCCGTCGTTGGCAGATTGAATAGGTTCGAATAACTATGCGCCATTAACTCGTTGGCTTTTTTGGTTGCTGCATACAAGGTTAGTGGGTGATTGGCACTGTTATGCTCAGAAAATGGCATGGCTTCGTTAGCACCATACACCGAGCTGGTACTGGCATAAACCAAATGCTGCACGTTATGATGACGACAACCTTCTAAGATATGCAAAAACCCTGTGATGTTACTCTCGACATACACATGCGGGTTTTCGATGGAATAACGCACCCCAGCCTGTGCCGCTAAATGCACCACCTTATCGAATTTTTCTGTTTCGAATAGCGCTTCCATCGCAGCACGATCGGCTAAGTCGAACTTAACGATGCTAAAATTGGGCTTGGCTTCAAGTCGCGCTAAACGCGCTAACTTGAGGTTAACGTCGTAATAATCGTTGATATTATCTAGCCCGACAACGGTGTCGCCTCTGTCTAACAAAATATGCGATACATGCGAGCCAATAAATCCCGCTGCGCCAGTTACGAGTACTTTCATTTAATGACACTCTCCATTATGTACGTGTTGATGTTCAATTTCTTGTGCCGTTGCCGCGCGAACGTCAATCACCTCGGCTGCAAATACCAATGGTACGCCTGCCAGCGGATGATTACCATCGACAATGACGGTTTCTTCGCCAATATCGGTCACACGATAAATCACGATGTCGTCATCCGTGCCGCCTTCTGGCTTGCCTTCAAACATCGTACCCACTTCTAAATCGGCAGGAAACAGGCTGCGCTGCTCAATTTTCATCAACTCGACCTGATACAAACCAAAGGCATCTTCGGGCTGTAAATTAATCTCGATGGTTTCGCCAACCGCTTTGCCTTCTAGGGCTTCTTCGATGAGCGGGAAAATACCATCATAGTCGCCATGCAAATACTGCAACGGCTGTTCGCCTGCATCGACGGTTACGTCTTCGACATCTTTAACGCTGTAACGCAGGGTTACCACGGTGTTTTTTTCGATTAACATTTTATTTCCTTTTGTTGATAATAGAAACGCACCCGAAGGTGCGTTTCATTAACCCGTCAACAATCTAAAAAACCGTCGTGAGCTGGCAAAATTGCTAGGCGCAAGGATCGCAGACACAAGGCGTGTACAAAAAGTACACAACGCAGTGCAAGAACCGAAGCAACAACGCAAGATGCCAGCGTAATCGGTTTTTACAGACGACCGTCTACTTCGTCACGACCCAGCACATACTTCACATCGAACAAGACATGCGGATCTTTACCGAAGGCACGGATACCTTTTGCGCCCATCTCGATAAACTGATGATGCTTAACCGCTAAGATGACCGCGTCATATGTATTGGCTTGTGGCATATCAATCAAATCAATACCATATTCATGCTTGGTTTCTGCTTTATCTGCCCACGGATCGTACACATCGACCTGCGTTTCGTATTCAGCAAACTCTTTGACCATATCGACAATACGCGTGTTGCGCACGTCTGGGCAATCTTCTTTAAACGTTAAGCCTAAAATTAAAATGCGCGACCCCATGACATTGATTTTCTTTTTCAACATCATCTTCACGATTTGCTGCACCACATATGCACCCATGTTGTCGTTTAAGCGACGACCCGCAAGGATGATTTCTGGGTTGTAACCGACCGCTTGCGCCTTAAAAGTGAGGTAGTAAGGATCAACACCGATACAGTGACCACCCACCAAACCGGGACGGAAAGGTAAGAAATTCCACTTAGTACCCGCTGCTTTCAATACTTCTTCTGTATCGATGCCTAAGCGGTTAAAAATCAGTGCCAACTCGTTAATTAAAGCAATGTTCACATCGCGCTGGGTGTTTTCGATGACTTTAGCCGCTTCAGCCACTTTCATGCTGCTGGCTTTATGGGTACCAGCAATAATAATGCTGCGATAGAGTTCATCGACAAAGTCAGCGACTTCTGGTGTTGAGCCAGAGGTAACTTTAAGAATGTTAATCACGCGGTGCTGTTTATCACCAGGGTTAATACGTTCTGGGCTGTAACCACAATAAAAATCTTCGTTAAACTTTAAGCCACTCTTTTCGAGTAATGGCACACAAACTTCTTCGGTTGCGCCTGGGTATACGGTTGATTCATAAATCACCACGTCGCCACGCTTAAGCACTTTAGATAGCGACTCGCTCGCTTTAATTAACGGCGTAAAATCGGGTGACTTATGCTCATCAATCGGTGTTGGCACTGTCACGATGTACACATTACATGGACGAATATCTTCTAAGCTAGCAGTATAGGTAAGCTTCACCGCTTCACTGAGTTCTTCATCTGACACTTCTAACGTGTGATCGTGACCTGCTCTTAATGCTTCGATACGTGCTTGATGAATATCGAAACCGACCACATCGAACTTTTTGCCAAACTCAACTGCCAATGGCAAGCCAACATAACCCAAACCGACGATACCAATACGAACATTGGAAAGATTCACAAGCACGCTCCTTACAAGCAAAAATACAGTAAAAAACACCACACGGGTATCAGGTTTAACTTTAGCACAAGCACAGACAAAAGAAAGGGGGTTAAGCGCTTTTTTTATGCTACCATCCGCTTACCATTCATAAAATAAAGCAAAACATGACCAAAACAGGACATCGTATTACCGCCGCCACCTTTGCTGCCAGCTTATCCGTTGCCTTGCTAATGGGGTACTTAGTGTCACCCTATACGCAATCGGCAGCAATCGTTGCCCTGTTGTGGACAGTCGGCATTATGATGGGGGCATCGGCACCCGATTGGCTCGAAGGGGTTAAACGCAATGCTCGGGGAAAAGAAGTTTCTCGCTTGTTTAAACATCGCAGCCTCACCCATTGGATACCACTATGGTTAGCACTGGGATGGGGTATTTGGCATCAGGCACACTTGCCGTGGTATGCCGAGTGCGTTGCATTAGGGTTTATTGCCTCGGCACTCTTACACATTCTGGTAGACAGTTGCAGTAAGTCGGGAATTCCGCTCATTTGGCCCTACGGCAAATCACGCTTGCAACTGGCAACCTACAGCACAGGTAGCTTTTCCGAATGGGTTTTTGCGTTGGTGTTTGTGCTCGGTTTTTCGGCACTTATCCTGTTTATGCTTAACAGCGGTCAGTTTTAATGCGTTAAGACGAAACAGGCGGCATATCCGAATAAACACACACATTCCATTTCTCTGCTAGCCCATCATCGGCTAAACAATAACGCTGAAAAAAATCGACAATTTCTGGACGCTGACAATGCGCTTCAAAACGCGCCATATCTTGCCATATTTCGTTAAATACGATGGGATAACTCTGCCCATCAGCAAAAGGGCTTTGGATCTGGCGTGTTACCCGATAAGCAATACAGCCATCTTCACGCAACGTATTTGGCTCTAAGGCTTGTAAGACGTGAAACAATTCAACCGTTTTACCCGCTTTGGGTAAAAACTGCGCGAGACAATAGACTTTTTGTGACATGATTACGCCTTCCCCCACCCTAGCCACTCGTCCAGCTTAGCCCATACTTCATCCATGCCCGTTTTTTTCAACGATGAAAACAGTTGCACGGTAATGACGCCACCGTAACTGGGTATCTGCTTTTTGACGGCTAACAAGGTGTTTTTTTGTTGTCCGTAAGAAAACTTATCGGCTTTGGTTAGCAAAACGTGCACAGGGCGACCGACACGCACCGCCCATTGCAACAGCTGGTCGTCGAGCGGCATAAAGGGATGACGCGCATCCATGAGCAAAATAAGTCCTTGTAAACTCTGACGCGTTTCTAAATACGCGCCCATCGCTTTACCCCATTCTTCTTTTAGTGGAATGGGGACTTTAGCAAACCCATAACCAGGTAAGTCGACCAAGCGACGTTCTTCTGTGTCTAAGGTAAAAAAGTTAATTAACTGTGTGCGACCTGGGGTTTTGGACACTTTTGCCAAGCCTGTCTGGTGCGTAATCGCATTCAGACTGCTCGATTTACCTGCATTAGAACGCCCAACAAAAGCAACCTCGACCCCTGTATCGGGCGTGCAATGTTTTAAGTTAGGCGCACTTTTTAGAAATGCAGCGCGTTGGTAAAGGGGATGCTGAAGCATGATTGTTTTTCTCTTGTTATTGTTTAAAGCCTTGCCATAATAGACGCTTGAGTTATAATCGGTTACCCGATTCAACCCAAAATAGACAGTTAAAGCAAAGGCATAATAAAATAATGGAAAAGAAACACAGCTTGCGTCACCATCCACTATTGACCTTTTTGGGCTCGATGAACCTCGCCATCACCCTGCTGGTTATGTTGGCTGTTGCCTCGGTTATTGGCACCGTGCTCAAGCAAAACGAGGCATATGCGAGCTATGTTATCAAATTTGGACCTTTTTGGTTCGAAGTCTTTCGCAATCTTGAGCTTTACGATGTGTATAGCGCGATTTGGTTCTTAGCGGTTTTAGCCTTTTTGTTGGCATCTATTTCGGCATGTGTGTGGCGCAATGGTGCGCATTTTGCCAAAGACATGGTTTCTTTTCAGGAAGACAAGCATCCAGCTCAGTTGAAAAAAATGAATCTATCGGCACATTGGACAACAAACACGGCGCCAGCGCATATCATCGAGCGTGCCATAACCAGCATTCAAGCTCAGGGCTTTAAAACCAAAACAGAAGAAAAAGGTAACAGTCAGCTCATTGCTGCTAAAAAAGGCAGCGCACACCGATTGGGTTACTTTTTTACCCACCTTGCCATTATTGTGATCTGTTTGGGCGCATTACTCGACTCTAACCTCAAGTTTAAGTTTCAAGAATGGGCGGGCATGGTCGAGCCTGAAACGCGTAGCCTTGCGCTAACCGATGTCAATCCCAAAGCAAATCTAGCGAGTGATAATTTTTCATTCCGCGGATCGGTGAATATTCCTGAAGGGAAAAGTGCTGATGTTGTCTTTCTGACATTTAAAGACGGTTACTTAGTACAAAAGCTTCCTTTCGAAGTTAAGGTCGTCGATTTCCGTGTTGAACACTATGATACGGGCATGCCAAAATCCTTTGAAAGCGACATCATTTTAATTGCGCCAGATCTAAAAGAACCCATTAAAGCAACGCTTTCGGTTAACAAACCTTTGTTTTATAAAGACTACGCCATTTATCAGTCTAGCTTTGGCGATGGTGGTAGCACATTGAAACTGAATGCTTACCCCTTGTCGGCATTAAACAGCAGCGCATCGGAATTGGCAGGCGAAATTCATCGCGATATTCCCTTAAACACCCCTATCGGCAATTACAAAGTCGAATTGGATGATTACAAACCAAATAATATCATTCCCTTACCAGAACCCGATGCCAATGGTAAAAAGGTCAAGAACTTAGGTCCGAGTGTACAATTTAAGGTTCGTGATGGCGCTGGACAGGCTGTTGAATACGAAAACTATCTACTGGCAATTGATCGTGCGCAAGCTTGGTATCAAGTATCGAAATTCCGTAAAAGTCGTGCACAAGAGTTCGATTTCTTGATGATTCCGCTCGATACAAACCAGTCAATGAAACGCTTTATGACGTTCTTATCCTTGGTGAACGATCAAAAAGGGCTAGACAAGGTGCTAGACGAGAGTATTGCGCAAGAAACCGATGCAACAAAGCGCGACCAACTGATGACTCAAAAACGTTTTATGCAGCAGCTGGTCAACCTATTTCGCGCCCGTGGTTTCGATGGTATTCGTGGCTATTTAGATCAGGCAGTTGGTGCCGATAAACGCGAAGCCGTATTCGAACAGTATCTGGAGATTTTAACCGTTGCCATGCAAAGCTTGTACTTAAAAACGCTTGAAGTGGAAGGCATTAAAAACAAAACAGAAGCAACTGAAGCTGAACGTCGTTTCTTCGCCGATAGCATAGAAGCCATTAATTTACTTGCACATTATGGCCCGCCAATGTTTTTTGAAATCACCAGTATTGATCAGCGCGAATCTTCTGGCTTACAAATTACTAAGTCGCCAGGTAAAAATGTGGTATTTTTAGGATCCTTTATGCTGATTGTCGGTGTCTTTCTGCTATTTTATGTTCGCCCTCAGCGTATTTGGTTGTGGGTGAATCAGAATGAACATGGTGAAAGCGAAGTCATTCTTGCTGGCAAAGATGGCAAAGACGATAGCCAACTCCAAGACGCTTTCTCGAATTTATTACAACAAAACCAATCGGCTACAACCCCTTCAGAGGAACCAGCACATGTCACTCACTAATGCTTCGGGATTAACCCAACAACTTGCTAACCCGCGCGGACTCGCTTGGGTTGTCGGTATTTTTGCCCTTGCTTTTTTGTCTTGGACGAAATTCGCCTCGGTAATGGATGAATACGAGATCGGTATTTTAATCGGTACAAGCGCTGGTCTCGCTGCCTTTGGTTTGGCATGGCGCAGCATGCAAACCCTGTTTACCATTGTGTTGCTGATGGCACTAGCAGGCATCGGTAGCTATGCAGGCATCGAAATCGGTGCAGGAGCCGACAAGGTCATGGCTACCGCTGAAAAGGCATTCTTCTTAAAGTTCCTCTTTTCGAGTCAGTCTGCCATCATGTGGATGAATGCGCTGTTTGTGCTCGCCATGCTCACCTATTTCTTTGCCCTATGGAAAGACTCTTCTTTCTCTGGTAAGGTAGCCACTAGCTTAACGTGGTCGGCTGTTGCATTCGGTTTTGCGGGTTTAGGCGTTCGTTGGTACGAATCCTATCTGATTAATCCCGATTATGGTCATATTCCCGTCAGTAATTTATACGAAGTGTTCATTGTCTTTGCTTTGGTCACTGCCGTGCTCTATTTGTACTACGAGCAAAAAGCGAATACCAAAGCATTGGGTGGCTTCGTGCTGGCGGTTATCTCGGCGGCTGTTGGCTTTATTTTGTGGTACACCTTCGGTCGTGAAGCGCATGTGATTCAACCGCTCGTGCCTGCACTGAAAAGCTACTGGATGAAAATCCACGTCCCAGCCAACTTTGTCGGTTACGGTACTTTCGCCCTTGCTGCAATGATTGCTATTCCTTACCTGTGGCGTAGCAAGCTAGAAGCAACAGGTAAAACTGATAGCGTGTTATTAACGCGCTTGCCGACCCTCGCGGTAATGGACGATGTGATGTATAAAGCCATTGCCTTTGGGTTTGCCTTCTTTACCATTGCGACCGTACTAGGAGCGCTTTGGGCAGCCGAAGCTTGGGGCGGTTACTGGAGCTGGGATCCGAAAGAAACCTGGGCGTTGATTGTGTGGTTAAACTACGCGGCATGGTTACACTTCCGCATGTCTAAAGGCTGGCGTGGTCCTGTCATGGCATGGTGGGCACTAGGGGGCTTATTGGTCACCACCTTTGCTTTCTTGGGTGTGAATATGTTTTTATCTGGTTTGCATTCTTATGGTACGCTGTAAGCTAAAGCTTACAGGTGTTTTACCTGAATTCTGGTGCACTTAAATCTAAGGCGAATGATAAAATAATGTCGAATTTTAACGTATTAGATGTTTTTTGTGGTGCTGGCGGTATGTCCCAGGGGTTTATTGATGCAGGTTTTAATGTTGAATTAGGTATAGATTCATCAAAAGACGCGATAGAAACTTTCAAAAAAAACCATACTCATTCTTTGGGTTTGGTGTCAGACTTATTCCAAGAAACACCTGATAAAATTTTAGAAAAAACAGGAATAAAGTCATTTGACTTGATTATTGGTGGTCCACCTTGCCAAGGTTTCTCCATTGCAGGAAAAAGGGATATTGGCGATGAAAGAAATGAGCTTTATAAGTCCTTTGTAGCTTTCGTTAACTTTTATAAGCCCAGAGCCTTTGTTATGGAGAATGTGCCAAATATTTTATCGATGGGCAATGGTATCATTAAAGAAAACATATTAAGCGACTTTGAGTCACTTGGCTACAACGTAAGCTATAAGGTCTTGCTGGCTTCTGATTATGGTGTTCCGCAAAATAGACGACGTGCTTTTTTTGTAGGTGTTATTGATTCTAAGTTTTCATTTCCTGAACCTATAAAAGTTAAACCGATAACATCTTATGAAGCAATTTCTGATCTCCCACCCGAGTCGTTGGACGACGGAAAGCCATATCCTATACAGCCGATGAGTGATTATCAAATTTATATGCGATCTGGATCCAGTGGTGTATATAATCACAGAACAACCAATCATACAGATAAAACAAAAAAAATTATCGGAATGGTTCCTAATGGAGGAAACTATAAAGATCTGCCCGATGAGTTTAAAAAAACAAGAAATGTTAATATTGCATGGACTAGGTTAAATAGCAGTAAACCAAGTTTTACTATTGACACAGGACATAGGCATCATTTTCATTACTTGTATCCAAGAGTTCCTACTGTTAGAGAGGCAGCAAGAATTCAATCTTTCAAAGATGATTTTATCTTTACAGGAACTCAAACAACACAGAACAGATTGGTAGGAAATGCTGTTCCTCCTCTTCTCGCCAAGGCTATTGCGTTGCAATTAAAGGAGTTGCTAAATGTACAAAGTACCAGATGAGTTTTTTTTCAGGCTTCACCACGTTAGACCGCGCTTTAAAAACAATGTTGAAGAGGTTTTATTATTTGTGTGCCAACAAATAAGTTCAATTGATGAGATTCCTGTAAGTGATTTTGAAGCCGAACTGTTTTCTGCAATTAAAAAATACCCCGAAAACATAGATAAAGCAAAAGCAACAATAAATAACTGGAGAACAGAAATATCTGCCCTGTTCGGTCTTGTTGAATATACTGATTTTGGTACAGCTAAACCTAGTTATATGGCAAAAAAACTAGCTAAGGAGCAAGATCTTGTTCAGTTTTTCAAATATTTTGTCTTTAAGTTCCAGTACCCTGGTGGCTTCCTGAGACCTGATAAAATAATAGATTATATTAATAATAGAATTAAATTTAAGCCAGGAAAATATATTTTAGAGATTCTTGCTGAGGGTGAAAAATTAACTGGAAAACGATTTCCTATAAACAAAAGTGAATTAGCTCATGTCGTTTTTAACGATAAAAGAGTTACTAACGGAACTCTATCGCCAAAAGAAATAGCAGAAAAATTAATTTTACTAAGAAATAGAGAAACAGATTTTGATTGGAATGGTGATGTAGTTCGGTATGCTGGAGACATATTGGATTACATGGAAATAGCTAATCTTTTGGTATCACACGGCAATGTTTTCTATTTAAATAAGCTTGAAGTGTCCACTATTAAGTATTTTATCGATACGGATGACTATTTTGCTGGATATGATAATCTTTATGAAAAAACCACAGAAATAACACGAGATGAAGTTAGGTGTTTGGAAAATGAATGGTTCAAATATGTTAACAAAGAGATAGATAATATTTCTTTTAAAACAGATATATCGCTTTTCTTGGCAATCGAGCAAGAAATTGAAGTAGAAGTGGAAAATAAAAATAAAACATTTAGAACAACAAAAGATATTGGTGATTTCGGAGAGTCTTTAGTTTATGAGCACGAAAAAGCTTATTTACGAACTAATGACAGAGACGATTTAATTCATTTAGTTAAAAGAATACCAACTCACCAAGCACAAGGCTATGATATTCAAAGTGTTGAAGTAAATGCCATTAAAAAGCTTATTGAAGTTAAAACCACTATTAGTAATAGGGCTTTACAATTTTATCGAGTCCACCTTACACCAAATGAATGGAATGCAGCAGAAACGCATGGAGATAATTATTTTATTTATCGAGTTGGTATATCAAAAGAAAATGACTCCATTGGTCTTTTTGTAATTAAAAATCCTGTTGATTTATATAAAAAAAGCATGGCAAATATGTCTCCTATTGGTGGAGCTGATATGGTATTCAACTCTAGCTGTGGCTCTAATGTCGAGATGTTAAAATGGAGCTAATGAAAGTATGCTCGCTATTTTCTGGTTGCGGTGGGATTGATAAAGGCGTAATTGGAGACTTTTCATACCTTGAAAAAAAATTTGCTCGAAATCCTTTTGAAATTGTGTATGCTGTCGATAATGATAAATATGCTGTTGATATTTATAATCAAAACTTTAAGCACAAAAGTGTATGTGAAGACATAAAAAACATATCTGAATATGCCTTACCTGACCATGATCTGCTTTTAGGCGGATTTCCTTGTCAATCATTTTCTATTGTGGCGCAGAACCCACCAAGACTAGGATATAAAGATGAAAGAGGTAAATTGTTTTTTGAAATTGTTAGAATTTTGAAGGTAAAAAAACCAAGATTTTTTATTTTAGAAAATGTTAAAGGATTGTTATCTGCCAATAAAAAAATGGCATTTCCAATTATTATAAAAGAGTTAGAGTCTTCAGGTTATAAGTTAAAGTATAAGGTACTTAATTCCTTTGACTTTGGTGTTCCACAAAAAAGAGAAAGAGTATTTATCGTCGGTTTTAGAGATAGACTTGATTTTGAAGCTTTTGAGTTTCCTAAAAGTGTTTGTGATACAGAGAGAAAAGTATTGAAAGACGTTATTTTGCAAAGTGTTGATGATAAATATTTTTTTAGTGAAAAAGCTGTTGCTGGCATGTTGCGCGTAAAAGAAAAAATGAACAAAGGAAGATCACAAAACATAGAGCAGCCTTGCAATACTATTAGTGCTCATTTAGCGAAGGTAAGTTTAAATTCAACAGATCCAGTGTTGGAAGAAAATGGTAGATACAGAAGATTTACCCCTTTAGAAGCCGCTAAGATACAATCATTTCCTGATAACTTTGTTTTTTCAACAGTTTCTGAGAATAGACAATATAGAGCTATTGGTAATGCCGTACCACCCGTTTTAATGTGGCATGTTATTCAATCATTGATTAGTGTAATAAAATCAAACAAAATAAAATCTTCAAGAAGTTTAAAAAAAATAACAAGAAACTCAACTGCTAATAGCGAGGTCTCTGTTCAATATGCATTTATTTAACTCGTTAATTTAATTGGAGATAAAGCGATACATAATACCAATTATTTTAGGTGTGCTGAGTTTTAAAAATTATTATAGGTAGAAAAATTGTCACCCTTATCTAAAATAGCTCTTAGGAAAACATCATGAATCGTCGTCATTTTTTGACCTTAACCGCTGGGTTATCCACAGCCTTGTTTGGGTTATCCACAGCTCAAGCAGCATTGCCTTTTGCTTTCGAAGAGGGGGTTCATTACAAGAAACTCCCCGATACAGCGCGTGCCTTGGTTGCTAAAGGGACAGTACAAGAGTTCTTCTTTTATGGTTGCTCGCATTGTATGGATATGGAAAAACCGCTTCATGAGTGGTTAAACAGCAAGCCCAAAGGCGTGGCATTGGAACAAGTTCCTGCTGTTTTTCAAAGCCCTGCTTGGAGCATGTTAGCGCGAGTACATTATGCACTTAAGTCGACCAATCAGTTGACGAGCACGCACGCTTTTGCTTTCGATATTTTTATTAAAGATCGGGCAAAACCCAAAAACCATCAAGACATTGCGGACTTACTCGCGATCAAAAATACAGCCTTTGATAAAGACACTTTTATTAAGTCCTACGAAAGCGATACGTTAAACGCTGATGTTACCCGCGCCGCTAAGTTATCAGCGCAATATCAACTCGAAGCAGTGCCTGCGTTTGTTATTAATGGTCAGTATGTAACGGATTTGCCCATGGCGGGCAGTCATGCCAAGTTATTTACCTTAATCGAACAGTTGGCAACGAAATAAGGAAGCTTTTCGTATGAGTCAAAATGCCGCCCAACTGATGGTGAAGTGCTTGGAAGCCGAGCAAGTCGAGTACATTTTTGGTATTCCTGGCGAAGAAAACCTGAATGTCATGGATGCCCTACTCGACTCGCCCATTCAGTTTGTGGTGACGCGTCATGAGCAAGGGGCTGCCTTTATGGCCGACGTGTACGGTCGCCTGACGGGCAAAGCGGGCGTATGCATGTCAACCTTAGGGCCAGGGGCGACCAACCTGATTACGGGCGTTGCCGATGCCAATATGGACAAAGCACCAATCGTCGCCATTGCAGGGCAAGCAGCAACCAACCGTATGCACAAAGAATCGCATCAGGTGGTCGATTTGGTGAGCATGTTTAAGCCAATCAGCAAATATGCCACGCAAATTTTAGAACCAGAAACCACGCCAGAAGTGGTTCGCAAAGCCTTCAAAGTCGCACAAAGCGAAAAGCCGGGTGCTTGCTTTATCGACTTCCCCGAAAATATTGCCAAAATGGCAACCGATGCCAAACCACTGCCCGTTTCTGAACCGCTCCGTTCAGGTGCACATCCAGAGGTGCGTGAGCAGGCCTTGGCGTTGCTACAAAAGGCGCAGCGCCCGCTTATTTTGGCAGGTAATGGCATTATTCGCGCCCACGCCGAAGGGCAGTTGCTCGATTTTGCCCAAACCTTCCATATCCCTGTTGTGAATACCTTTATGGCAAAGGGCGTGATTTCGTTTAAGCACACTTTAGCGATTGGTAGTGCTGGCTTACAAGCGGGCGATTATCATAACTGCGGTTTTGAGGTTGCCGATGTCATTCTTTGCATCGGCTTTGATATGGCAGAGTATCATCCTCATGCTTGGCACCCGACACGCGACCGTACCATTATTCATATCGACAGTCAGCCTGCCGAAGTGGATGATGCTTATTTGCCAACCATTGAGCTGTTGGGCGACATTAAGCGTAACTTAGAATTACTGGTTCAGACGGCACACCAACACAGTGCATGGCAACAGACCCCTAAACGCGATTTATCGCCCTACCGCCATTTACGTCAATCGCTGATTGAAGAAATGAAAGGTCATGCTAATTCGACCGCTTTTCCGTTAAAACCGCAAAAAATTATCTGGGATTTGCGTACCGCAATGGCAATCGACGACATTGCCATTTGTGATGTCGGTGCACATAAAATGTGGATGGCACGTATGTTCCGCTGCGAAGTCTCAAATACCTGCATTATTTCTAACGGCTTTGCCAGCATGGGCATTGCGCTACCTGGTGTGGTTGCTGCTAAACTCGCTTATCCGAACAAGGCTGCCGTTGCTGTCACAGGCGACGCAGGCTTTTTAATGAATGTGCAAGAGTTAGAAACAGCGGTTCGTTTAGGCTTGTCGCTGGTGGTACTCATTTGGAACGATTCGGGTTATGGCTTGATTCGTTGGAAACAACAACGCGAATTTGGACGAACGTCACACGTCGAGTTTAATAACCCCGACTTTGTGAAACTCGCTGAATCTTTTGGTGCGGTGGGTGTTCGTGTCGCATCAGCCGATGCGCTCTTACCTATTTTAAATACCGCACTCAACCACCAAGGCGTTACTGTAATCGACTGTCCTGTCGATTACAGTGAAAACAGCCAACTGGTAGCGCGTTTGGGGAATGTGTTGGCGTAATTAAGGAGGATCAGGGTTTAACCCCGCTTCTCCAACCACTTGACCAATACCAACCCCAATAAGCTGGCAACGACAATCAATAAGGCGGCGTTAGCCGCTTCTGGAATGCGTTCGTCTTGCGCATACTGATAAGCAATAATCGCTAAGGTATCGAAATTAAACGGACGCAGCATTAGGGTCGCTGGCAATTCTTTGAGCACCTCGATGGCAACCATCAGCGCCCCCGCCAACAGATGCGGCAACAATAATGGCAAAGTAATACGACGATGTTGTTGCATGGGGCGATAACCATGCAACTGTGCCGCCTCTAACAAGCGTGGCGACAATTGCGCCAAGCCCGCCTGTGTACTTTGTACTGACAAACTCATAAACCTGACCAAGTAAGCAAACACCAGCGCCATGACCCCCGCTTGCAACGCAAGCCCTTGCCAAGTCAATAAAATCGCCACCGCTAAGGCGGTTCCAGGAATACCATAGCCTAACGATAGCAAGCGCAAAGGCAACCAACTGCTGAATTGATGCGGATAACGATACTGCTGCCACCCCAGCCATAATGCCAACAGACTCGCCAACACAGCGCTGGCTAATGCTAAGCTCAGGCTGTGGGTAAACCAATCGAAAAGTTGCTGACCCTGCCAATGCCCTGTATCGGCCAACAGGCTTTGCCACAGTAGCAAGCTCAGAGGCAAGGCAAAAGATAAGACAAACACAAGCCACGCAAAGCCGCTCATTAACCAACGACTCAGGGCAAGCTGAGCAGGTTTTGCCTGCGCACTCTGCCGAGTCTGCGCTGCCGCAGCTGTTGATTGTTGCGGTTGCACCAACACCAGCACCAGCGCGACGGCACCAATTAACGCAATCGCCAGTTGTGCTGCTAACGCCCAGTCGCCGAGGTTAAACCAACTGCGATAAATTGCCTGTGTTAAGGTCGGCACACTAAACAAACTGCTCGCACCATAATCTGCCAATGTTTCCATCATCACTAAGGCAGTTCCTGCCACAATCGACGGTCGTGCAATCGGCAACACCACCCGAAAGAAGGCTTTGAAGGGCGATAAACCGAGCAATCGTGCCGCTTCGAATGCCTGTAAGCCCTGACGCTGAAAACTCGCTCGCGCCAACAAAAAGATGTATGGGAAAAATAACAACGAGAACAACGCTGCCAATACGGGTAACGTGCGAATATCAGCCCAATGACTCACCCAACCTAACTCGCGCAACCACAGATGCAAGGTGCCGCTACTATCGCCCCACCAAGTCAGCAACATCGCAACCACATATGGCGGTAACGCTAAGGGCAAAATGAGCAGCCATGCCAATAAACGCCCACCCGCAAAACGATAAGATACCGTTAACCATGCCAAACTCGTCCCAAGCAGGGCTGCCCCAAAACCACTGAGCAAGGTCAGCAATAACGTATTCAGTAACGCCTCACCTAACCAAGTATCGAGCAAATGACGCCAATGCTCGCCACTGTGCGACAGATCCGCTGCCTGATAACCCAGCATCCCTAAAGGTAACACCAATAATAGGCTAATGGCCAGCGCGGCGAACTTACTGATGAGCATCGTCTTCTTGCCGCTGCCAGTCAGTCAAGATGAGTCCTGTAACACGCTCAAACTCCCGCGTATTATGTGTGACCAATGTTGTTTGATGTGATTTCGCAATGGCTGCAATTAACAGATCATTCGCACCAATTGGCGTTCCCATTTTAGATAACTTTGCCCGAATATCGCCATAGTGCTCAACCGCAAGATCATCAAAAGGCAGGCTATCGAACACTTCAAAAAAAGCGCGTAGTTTCTGTTGATTATCCTGTACGCGCTCGCTCTTGCAAGCACCAAACCAAAGTTCTGCTTTTACAACAGAACACAAACACAAGGCATCGATTCCCACACGCTCAATATGAGAAACGACTTGCGCGTTATTTTTGAGAAATGCAATACAGGTATTCGTATCAAGCAAGTAACGCATTACAGAGCGTCTCGTTTTTCTGCTGATAATGGCTCAATCTCGGGGAAGTCAGGAATAGACCCTGCAAACTGAGCAATAAATGCTGTCGTTTCTTGTGTTTTTCTTTTATTTTCGACGGGTAATACAATCACTTCAGCTTGTGTACACCCTCTGAATTCGACAGGTAAGCGAATGGTAATAAACTCGCCATTAATGGGTTGAACTTGTCTTAGTGCGAACATAATTATGCCCCCTTAAATGTGCCAGAAAAAAATTAACGACATGCTCTTTCAGCACAACCCTTAGGTTATTAGACGTCCTATTGGTATGAGTTCAAACATTATAATCCACTTTCTTCGCTAAGTTTGAACGCCACCACATGTCCGCCCGTATCGAAATGGACACCAACCTCGTCACCAATCGCCAATTGAATGTGGCTCGGAAAGAGGGCGCTCACTTGTTGCTCGCCAAAACACAAACGATACAGGGTGTCAGGTCCACGAAAAGCACGATAACTCACACGAGCGGTCAAAGGGCTATCTGGCGCATAAAGGATATCATCGGGTCGAATCAGCATTTCAATGGGTGTCCCACACAGCGCGTCTTCTGCCTGCCCTGTAAAGCGTCCAAACAGGCTTTCGATTTGGTAATCACAGCCTTGGTGCGCAGGCAAAAAGCTACCCAATCCAACAAAGTTGGCCACAAAACGACTTTTGGGCTGATGGTAAACATGATAAGGACTATCCCACTGTACGATCTGCCCCTGCTGCATGACACCAATTTTATCGGCAAGGGTAAAAGCTTCCATCGGATCATGGGTTACCAATAACGCACTCGCCCCCAAAGACTTAAGCAAATCTCGCACTTCTAAGCTTAGGCTTTCTCGTAGGGTCGCGTCTAAATTAGCAAAAGGCTCGTCGAGTAATAATAGCTTTGGCTGCGGTGCAAGGGCGCGCGCCAAAGCCACACGTTGTTGTTGCCCGCCCGACAATTGATGCGGTAAACGCTGTGCTAAGTCGCTCAGGTGTAGCCGATTAAGCCATTCTTGAGTGCGACCCTGCGCCTCGGAACGAGATAATTGATGCAGCCCAAAGGCAATATTTTCGCTAACGCTTAAATGCGGAAATAAGGCATAATCCTGAAACACCATACCAATGCCCCGTTGTTCGGGGGCTTTTTGCTGATAGGCATCGGCAACTCGACTCGATGCGATCTCAATATCACCCGCAGCAATGGATTCAAACCCTGCAATGGCACGTAACAAGGTCGTTTTGCCACAACCAGAAGGCCCAAGTAGGCAGCCAATTTCGCCAATTTGTAGTGCCAGAGACAAATCAGATAACACCATTTGGTTACCGCGACTCAGCGATACACGATTCAGCATCAGGGCATTATTGGGCGTGTTCATGGAAAAAAGCACTCGATTGAAATAAAAATGACAAAACTTAATGCAAATAATAACGATTATCGGTAATATGCGCAAATATGGCTTTTAAACGATGCTCAAAATCTCAATCCATCGTGCTTCAGGGGTGATTCAAATAAAATAGAAAAATGACCATGATCGTGTAATAGTCAAATTTTTTCGCAAGGATTTTAAGCCGCTTTATTCACAACATCGACGACGCGTCAATGGACTAAGTACTTTTTCAACACCTCGTTGAGCATGCTAGGATTAATCGGCTTGCTCACAAACGCATCCATTCCCGCCGCTTTACAACGCAACCGATCATCCTCCAAAGCATTCGCAGTCAATGCCGAGATGGGTATGTGTTTGCCAGAACCCTGCTCTAAGGTGCGAATCGCTCGGGTTGCTTCAAAGCCATCCATATTGGGCATCAGGCAATCCATAAAAATCATGTCATAGTTGCCCTCTTGATACTTTTTTACGCCCTCAACACCATCCCAAGCCACATCAACCGTCAACCCTGCCTTTTTTAACATCGCCATCGCAACTTTTTGGTTAATGGCATTGTCCTCTACCAACAGAACCCTACCCGATAACGCAATCGTTTCAGAAGGCTTTACCAATGCGGTCGCCGATTGTGTCGTTTGTGCTTCCGTTGAAACCACGCACGGAATATCAAACCAAAAACGACTGCCCTCACCCTCTCGCGACACGACACCCACCGCTCCCGACATCAGCTTGGCGATTTGTTTACAAATCGCCAAGCCAAGTCCCGTCCCTTCGTGCTTACGTGTTGTCGTTGCATCAGCCTGTGTAAATGACTCGAATACACTCTCTAGCTTTTCCTGCGCAATACCAATGCCCGTATCGGTTACGGTAAAGCGCAGCATATCTCCACCAGCTTCAGTAACGATACGAGCAACACCCAGCGAAATGCTTCCCGCTTCTGTAAACTTAATCGCGTTGCCAACATAGTGTAGTAATACTTGTCGAATTCTACCTGCATCTGACTCAATAAATCGCGGGGTGTTCTCTTCAAAATGACAGGTCAATGTCAATGATTTTTCTTTGACGGACGCATCCAGCAATGCATCCACTGTTTTTAACAGATCTTGTACATTAACGGTATGCGTTCTTTGCTTCGCTTGCCCCGCCTCCATTTGCGAAAAATCAAGCACGTCATTAATGATCGTCAGTAACGAACCGCCTGTTGCCAAAATTGTATTAAGATATTGAGACTGTTGATCTGATAACCCCGTCTGCGACAACAAAGAAGCCATACCCAAAACACCATTCATTGGTGTTCTCATTTCATGGCTCATGGTGGTGAGAAACTGGGTTTTAACGCGATCCGCTGCCTGCGCTTGTGTTAATGCATCACGCAACGCCTGCTGCGCTCTTTTTTCTGCTGTAATATCACGAATAGAACAGACGACAGTCGGGTAAGGCGTATCATTCGATATGGCATTAAAATTGACCGCGATCGGTACAAGCTCGCCAAACTTAGTTGCTGCAGTGTATTCATGAATTTGATTGTTAATAGCACGCTCTGCTAAGGTCATTTGAGAAACATGGTGTAACTGCGCCATAAAATCATTATCAATATCTTCATGCAACAGCATTAATATCGACTGACCCATTAATTCAGAGCGATGATAACCAAATAACTGTTCTGTCTCGCAGTTTACGCGCAAAATATGTCCATCAGCGTCAGCAACAATCATCACATCGGGTGCATATTCAATCAGTTCATCTGTCTGCTTCTTCGAAAGCATCAAATCCCGTGTACGCGCTTCAACGGTTGTCTCTAAGTTTTGATTGATTTGCAAGATTTCTTTCTGTTGCTGACTAAACAACACAGAAGTCGAATTAAGCGCAGCGATCAACTCCGTTGTTTCTCGCGCCCCACCATTGGTCTCGATGGTTTCACCTTGTCCATTATGAATGCGCTGAGCAAATTTAACCGCACGGTTAAAATTTAATGCCGGCAAAAAGAGCAGAAAAAACAGCATCAAAATTTGCGTGAAAATTGATAACCAAGCCTGAACTGAATTGTCTAAAAACAACTGCCTTAGTGCAGGACGCAATACCGAATAATCAACATCGACAACTAACCAGCCAACGTGATTGTTACTGGCTTCATACACAGGATCTCGAAATTGCACTTGCTTATTGATAAACTGCAACACCTGCATTCGATGCAAAGCATCAATCACCCAATCGGATGCTAAAGCAGCATGCTTATTTTCGGATAAGGCGATGATATTATCGTTATTGTCTGTTAACGCAACACGGCTGATGGTTGGCTCTCCCGATGCAGATTGAATCATCGTTTGCCAAGCCAATGCACCGCCTGTTGTCATGACACTCGAACTCGCACCTGCCATTGTTTTAGCCAGTGCGCTAACTTGCTGTTCCGTTAAGACAATAATAGAACGCTCTTGTTGAGCAATATTCCAAAATGCTGCTGCAGAACCAACCACAATCAACAGCAAACCAGAACCTAACATCAACTGCACATAAAGGCTTAATGAAAACCAACGATTCATAACCCAACGCGACAACCGCGTACGCTGCATCAGCAACATGAAGCTTTGGATCATGTAAGAGAATAACTGATTAATCATATTGAAGCATCCCCAAGACTTTTAATACGTTTAGCAAATCATATGGTAACCTGTTCGCGCCATAGCCTCACAATATACGCTAATAACGTTATACAAACAAAGGAGATAAAAAGAATTGATGGATAAAGTTGAAAAAAATTGATAAAAAAAGGAGGCAAACGCCTCCTTTTTTAATTCACCTGCCGCAATCAGTGCATTAAGCCCTGCTTGCTCAGTTGATCTCTGAAACGACCCAACATGGTCAATTGAGCCATCGCTTCTGCCAAACCTGCTTGGGCGCGTGTCACGTCCAAATCCGATTTCGCATTTTCCATGGCATCTTTTGCACGTTGCATGGCTTCATTCGCAGCTGCTTCATCCAAATCTTTTGCACGAATCGCCGTGTCTGCCAAAATTGTCGCCACAGAAGGCTGAATTTCGAGCACACCACCAGAAACGTAAAAGTAGTTGACTTCATCACCTGACACCGTACGAACTTCACCTGGTTTTAATGTGGTGAGGAACTGGGCGTGATGAGGGAGAACCCCCACCTCACCATTCGCTGCCAAAGCGAAAAAACGATCTACCTTTCCAGAAAAGATCAAGCCTTCGGCACTGACGATATCCAATTGCATGGTTGCGGACATAATCTGTCCTCCTT
>DZAT01000053.1 GCA_022736205.1 Thiomicrospira cyclica | reverse complement strand
TAATTGTTACTCATCTTTATTCTTAGATAAAAAAATCCCCCGATTACTCTGGGGATTTTTTTATAACCAACGCGTTAATAAGTTGCGTTTGTTAGCATCAATATCGGCTGCTTTTTTAGCGGCATCTTCGGCTTGTGTTTGCAGTTTAGCGCGATACTCTTTTCGGAAGGCAAGCACTTCACCCCAAGCTGCAAAGGCGGCTTCGTTATTGGCGTAGCTATTCATTTTCTGCACTAAGGGTTGCACACAATAATGCCCTAGTGTAGGGTGGTAATTAATATGTACGGCATGCGGTTGTCCATCGATGGTCAGTGTCATGAGTGAGCCGATAACCACATATGACGCATCCCGACGCGCTTCGGCTTGCCAGTCGGCAGGAATGGCAATGTCATCGGGGGCGCTTAATGGCACATAAATTTTTGTCAGCATCCAAGGGGTGAGTAAGACACCCATCGCCCAATGATCTTTACTATGCCAACCACGCACTTCGACCTTGAGCTGATGATTGATGCCCATCATGACATCGGCGAAATCATCGTTGTATAGCTGTGCAAAAGTCCTTTCGAGTAAGGCAGGCAAGGCAGCTGCTTCTGATGCGTCAATTAATTGCCAATCACTCATGCGCTAAACAACACTTCTAGGCGTTTAGCCCAGTCTTTGTACAGCAATAGCTCGGCATGAATACGCACAGCGGTAGCAAATTTCGGAATCCATGCATTCATATCAGTGAGCACTTGATGCATCAGTTCTTCTTGCTCACGATGGTGCTCAATTAAAAAAGCTAAAAATTGCAACTCTGTTCCTAAAAAGTCAGCGGGCAATTCAGCTTCTATTTTAAAACCTGCCATTTGATAGTAATCATTTACGCGCATGACCGCCTCGCCCATCATTTGACCTTCCATCCAAACCGATTCAAAAGGCATGCAATGGGTTTTTGGATGTCCGCTAACAAATAAACCTGTATGTTCTATTTGCCAGTCGGTTAAGGATATTTTGCGCAGCTGCTCAAGTGCTTGTTCAGATAGCCACGGCAGTTGGGGCGCTAACTCTTCGATTGCGGAGAGGGAATCTTCGCAAGGTTCGGCTAATAAACCAGATAGTAAGTTAAGTTCTTGTACGGATTCAGACATATATACCTCTATAAACTACGTTAAAGCCGCGCTAACTTTGTTAAAAACATACTCAAAACGCACTTACTTCGTTGTAAGCTTGCCTTTTTGCGTGTGTTTTTGCCTTGTTATCATCGACTTTTTCTTGTTTCTAGAGGTATATATACTATTTCCTCTAAAAACAATGCCCAGCTTTGCTGGGCATGTTGATGATGTCGTTATTCTACACGATGTCGGCTTACCAAGGGTATTCGTAAATACCCGAAGCGAGCATGTAATGGCGTAGTAAATAACCACCAATCAGCACCATCACAGCAGCACTAATGGTTGCCATAGCACCGCCTTTAATACGACCTGTCAGCGCAGCCAATTCGATGAGGAAGGGCACAATCAAACCGACAACCACAAAGCCCCATACCCAGCCAGCACTACCCCATAACAATTCATGGCTAACATAACCGCCTTCTGAACCAGACAGTAAATAGTTGAAGAAACCAAAAACAATAATGATTTCCGCACCAATTAACCAAGCATCTGTTTTCTCGAAGAAGTGACGTAATGCGTGGTCGTGTTCATTCTTAAGAACGGTGTACTGAACAATTAATAGCGTCGCAATGGCGGTCGATGTCGCTGATACAGTGAACAGCACAGGAATACCTGGGTTGTGCCACAAAGCAACCGCTGGGAAAGACTGTAACAGTAAGCCTGTGTATACTGCCGTTAAAATACCGTTAACCGCTGTAAACCAACCAATGGCTTTATGGTATTTAACACATAGTCCCTTGAACCACTGATAAATACCCCAGTTTTCAATCACTGGCATGTTTTTGGTTAATGGTAAGGTGTACCAGAAGGCACCAATCATGGCGAAAATAATAAACCACGTACCCCATGCAATCCATGCATCTGGCTTGTAGAACACACCGACCAGCACGCGCCATACTGCCAAATGGTTGAGCAAGTGATAGAACAGCATCGCTGAACCCACACCGAGCATAACGATACCAATCCAGTTACCCCACCACGCAAGCTTACCGTTATCACTACCGCCTGTTTTAAAAATATGAGCAAAAATAGACACCGCCATGACCATCGCACCCATGCCACCTAAAAATAGGTAGACTGCGACTATCCAGTTCCATTGTTCTTGAATAGCATAAGTCATGATTATGCCTCCTTACTTAAATCAGTAAATTGAGCAGAAACACCACTGGCATCAGCGTGATGCTGTGGTTTGCGTGCATCTGCATCGGGTAAATGATGAATTTGTTGCTTGGTAACGGGAATGTAATACACATTCGGACGCGTGCCTAAATGTGGTAACAAAGGCTGCGCCAAGCCACTTTTAACAATTTTTGTGATCTTGTCATTCGGATTGTCTAAATCACCAAACATGCGCGAGTTACCGACGCAAGTTTCAACGCAAGCGGGTAAACGACCCACTTCGACACGGTCACGACAGAAGTTACATTTATCGACAGAAGGACGTGTCTTTTTCAGTGTTTCTTCACCAAAAACCGCTTTCTTTTCGGTGTTTTCTTCGTAGTGGATACCATAGCGTGCATCGTAAGGACAAGCTAAAACACAGGCTTGACAACCCATACAGACTTCATCGTTGACATCAACGATTCCGTCGGCTGTTTTATAGGTCGCCCCTGTTGGGCAGACGGTCACGCAAGGTGGGTTGTCGCAGTGATTACACAAGCGAGGAAAGAACAGACGTGTTGCCGAGTCTTCTGTATTGCCCTTAGCAATATCTTCGACAGTTGTACGCCATTTACCTGTCCAAAAAGGGGTTTGGTTTTCGATTGCACAGGCTGCCATACATGCGTTACAGCCAATACAAGCATTTAGGTCAACGACCATTGCATATCTAGCCATGGGTCATCCCTCCTTATACTTTTTCAATTTTGATGGTGAATTCTTGTGAACGGAAGCCCGCGACCACAGCATCAACCTTATAACCAATCAACTTATTGATTGCCGTACCAAATCCTGCAGCACGTGTGAGTGCTTTGTTTTCTGTACCAAATGAAGAGTACATAAACGCGGTATCTGCATGAATTTGATTGGTTACATATGCTTTACCCGTGACAGAAAGGGTAGGCGTTTCATTGTTGGTGATCTTAATGTGATCGCCCGTTTTAATGCCCAGCAACTTCGCACGCGATTCATTAATCCAAATGCCTGTGTAGATGTCTTCTTTGAAGACGTTAATGGCATGAAGAACCGAATTGTTGGCATTAGTCGAACCATGCGATACGGTTGGTGTTTTACCATATGTAAAATAAAACTCATCGCCTTTTAAGTTCACCAAAGAGCGCTCTGTACCGTGCACACCAGAAGGGATATGGGTTGCCAGTACGCTGAAGTTTGGCGTACGTGTTTTACCATCGACACGCAAACTATCATAGAAGCTAGAGTAGATTTCTAAGCGTCCCGATTTGGTCAGCGCAGGGATTTTACGTGGCATTGCATACTTTTCTAGCATATGTTCCATGCTATCGACTTCGTAAATGCCTTTTTCACGCATAACCTTTTCCAGCTCTTCAGGCGAAGTATTGACGGCAGTCGCCATCGCATTCATGCTCATTTTGCGATACGCTGCGGTATAAGGGGCTGGATCTTTTTCTGCTTTAAATTGCGCAACCAGTTCTTTTGCCTTATCGGCCTTGTTTCCTACCATGGTTTCAAAGCCTTTGAAAAGACGATCGACACCTTCTGCGCCAGACATGGCTTCTGTCAATTCAAACAAAATATCGGTGGTCGATTTGGTGTCATACAGCGGTTCGATTGCTTTAAAACGGGTGGTGACGCTTAAATCTGGGCTGATACCATTGTTGCCAATAATAATTTCGTCGCGTTCAAGATAGGTAGACTCAGGCAGAATCACATCGGCATACGCCGTGGTATCTGACGGTAATACGTCGATAACCACCACCAAATCAACTTTGTCGCTAGCCAACATCTCTTTCCAACGACCTTCTGGGAAGTAGTGGTGTACAGGATTCGCCCCAACACTTAAAAATGCTTTGGTATGGTAAGGCTTGCCTTCATGCATTACTTTGCCATCAACCGACTCATATAAGCCCGTATCGGCCATAAAAGGAATACTGACGTAAGGACGACCAGCCGCCTTTTCTTGCTCGGCATAAGCAAAGCTCCATGCAGGGTGACCATGTTCGAAATTTTTACCATTAGAGAAAAACTTAACCTGTTCCATCCAGCCTGGCATACCTGTCATACTGGTGAGTGGATTTTTTAGGGTGATCCCTTTAACGCGTGCTTCGTGCATTTTTGCTGCTGTTTTATGTACTTTAGCAGAATTTACCCAGCCACCGATGGTATCAATACCACCCACTAACGTTTGTAGGGTCGCTTGCGTGCGACGCAACATTTGAATGTTGTTGTAACGCGCACCCATCCAACCCGGATCAATAATGGCAGGTTTGATATGTGTGAACTCATAAGCAATACGAACGATGGTTTCTGCCGAAATGGTGGTGCTTTGTGCAGCCCACTCTGGCGTGCAATGATCAATTTCTGCTAGTTGTGCATCGAATACGGTGGTAACGGTTTTACCATTCACAACCATGTTCTTTGTTGGTAAACGCAGTGTAGGAATAATTTTATTGCCAGCAACATCCAGTTCGTTGTTGTTGGAATAAGCATTAACGGCTTTAACCGATTTTGTGATCTCGTCCCATACCAAAGGTTCGCTCTTTTCGTTAAGCATGGGGCGCCATTCATCGCCATCTTTGAATAACAAAAAAGACAAGTCTGTGTGTTTTTGACAAAATTCTTTTTCGTAGTAGTCTTTACTCATCACTTCGCGAAGAATCGCAAGCATAAAGTCTAAGTCGGTACCTGGGCGGATACGAATCCACTCGTCGGCTTTCGCAACGGTTTCGGATACGCGCGGATCTAATGCGACGACTTTTGCGCCACGTTGTTTGGCTTCGGTAACCTGCACAGCACGCGGTACGTTAACACCAGCAATAGATGAATTATTGATAACCAAAAGAATATAACGCGCATTATCATAGTTTGGTAAAATTTCGCCATGTGGTTTGAAATTGCCCGTCACTGAGTCAGTTCCCAATTCTCCCGTGGTAACACAGTGTTGCATGGGCGACGCTAAGAAGTTAGGGGTGCGGTTAGCATGTGCAAAAGCAAACAATGGGTTTAAAAAGAATACACATGTACTCCAGCCACCAATAATTGTCCACTCCCACGGATTAACGCTTTTAGATTTTTTAGCAATATATGCGTAAGCTTCTTCCCACGTCGCTTTGCGAAATTTCATTTCGCCACGCTTAGAGCCTTCAACGCGAATTAAGGGTGTTTTAATACGGTCAGTATCGTAAGTATGAAAAACACCAGCCTGTCCACGCGCACAAACGCGACCACGATTCATTTTAGAAACGGGGTTACCTTCTAGTTTCACGATGCGAGATGTCTGACCATCCGTTAGTGTACGTACTTCGACGTTACACAAGCCAGAACAAAAATTACAGATGGTGAAAGAGATTTTTTCCTTCATTTCACCACGTTTGGCGTGTGCAAATTTAAGATCAGATAAAGACGGTAATCCTGCATTGGCGATTTGGCTGCCAACAACGCCGCTAAGACCAACTGCTGCAGACCCTTTTAAGAATGTGCGACGTGTCAGTTTTGGAAAGGACCAAGCCATGGTGCTACCCCTGATATGTAGTAAAGTTAATTCGATTACTACTGTATCAAAAAGCCTATATCAGGGTTTTATTAACAACATTTTTATTGATGTAGATTAAGAAAAAATATTAATGATTTATATGGTTATAAATTTAATTTATAAATTATTATTTTCTTACTTAATTGCTTTGCCAGTGTCCTGATTTTCCGCCTTTCTTTTCGAGCAGTTTAACGCCCGAAATGGTCATGCCGCGATCAATCGCTTTTGCCATATCATAAACCGTTAATGCGGCAACACTTGCGGCGGTTAAGGCTTCCATTTCGATGCCTGTTTGTCCGTTCACACGGCATGTTGCTAATATTTCGATGCCAGATTGCTCGACATCTGGGATTAAATCAACGGTGACTTTGGTAATCATTAGCGGATGACATAAAGGAATCAGCTCCCAAGTACGTTTGGCAGCTTGAATGCCTGCAATACGCGCTGTTGCTAACACATCGCCTTTTTTCAATTGAGCCGACAAAATGGTTTCCAATGTGCTGGGAAGCATATAAATCCATGCTTGTGCCGTTGCTTCACGCTGTGTAATGGCTTTATCGCCAACATCGACCATATGTGCTTCACCACTGGCAGTGAGGTGGGTGAGTCCAATATTTTCAAGTGTCATATTGTGTGCTTCGCTAACTTACTGTCGGAATTGACTAAAAGGAATAAACGCAACGCGATCACCAGGTTTGATGGTTGTGCCTTCTTGTACTTGAATAAAGCCTTCTGCCCACACGGTGGACGCCAATACAGCAGAGCCTTGATTCGGGTAAATCTGTGCCACACGTTGTCCGAGTTGTGTGATTAAGCGCGCACGCAAATACTCACGACGGTCTCCTACAGCAAACTCGAAGTCTGCTGTGACAGGTTCTGCTTGAACCGCCATATCGGGCAAGCCTTGTAACCGACGTAATGCGGGTAGCGCAAACAAGTGAAAACAGGTAAATGCAGCGACAGGATTGCCAGGCAAGCCAAAAAAAGGTGTTTCGAATACACGACCGAAGGTAAAAGGTTTGCCAGGTTTCATGCGTACGCGCCAAGAGTCAATATGCCCTAGCTGAGTAACGGCATTACGAACATGATCTTCTTCGCCGACAGAAACGCCGCCTGTGCTAATAATCGCATCAAAATCGGCAGCGTCGCGTAGACGACTAACCGTATCGGTTAAAGTGTCGGCAACCACCCCCATACTGACCACATTAAACCCATGTGCTCGCAGGAGCGATTCGAGCAAATACAAGTTTGAGTTATAGATTTGTCCCGAAGCCAGCGGATTGCCAGGTTCGATTAGCTCGCTACCTGTTACCAGCAATGCAACCGACAAAGTCCGATAAACGGGTAGTTGAGCAATACCCACACTCGCACAGAGTCCAATGGCAGCAGGGGAGAGTCGTGACCCTGCTTTGAGCAAGGTTTGACCGACTTGAATTTCTTCACCTTTGTATCGAATATGCTGTTTAAGCTTAATCGGTATGTTGACACGGATCGAATCAGTTGTTTCGTTGTGCGTCATTTCTTGCATAACGACCGTGTCGGCACCTTCTGGCAACATAGCACCCGTAAAAATACGTGCGGCTTGCCCTGTTTTAAGCGGCTCAGTCGAGGTAGATCCTGCTGGAATACGCTGAGTCACTTTAAAAATCTGATCACTGCTTGAATCGATACCTGTTGCAAGGGCATAACCATCCATCATCGATAAGTTGGCAGGGGGTGACTCAATCCGACTGACGATGTCTTCGGACAAGACGCGCCAACTGGCAACGCGCAACGAGCAGCTTTCACTTTGCACACAAACCGATAGTTGCGAGAGTAGTTTTTCTTGGGCCTGTTCGACAGTAATGAGTTGACTATGCATGATGACACTTTACGTAACAGTAATAATATTTAATATTATAAGGGAGAATGCACCGTAAAAACATGGTGATCTTTGTAAAACGCTGCTATGCCTGCCAACGCGTGAGCGCCTTTTCATCACTTTCACGCGCATCGACCCAGCGCGCACCGTCGGGGGTGACTTCTTTTTTCCAAAAAGGTGCTTGTGATTTAAGATAGTCCATAATGAATTGGGCAGCGTCAAAGGCGGCATGACGATGCGCACTAGCAGTGAGTACCAGAACAATTTGTTCGGTTGGTTGTAGTTCGCCCACACGATGAATGATGCTGATGCCTTGGAGTGACCAGCGCATTTTTGCCTGTTCTGCAATGTCAGCGAGTGATTTTTCAGTCATTCCTGCATAGTGCTCTAAGGTCATGTTAGAGACCTTGCACCCTTCGTTTAAATCGCGAACCAAACCAACAAATGCTGCAATTGCACCGATACCCGAGTTGCCCTGTCGTAATTGTTGCATTTGAGCATTAACGTCAAAGTCTTCTGTTTGTACAGAAATATGAATGGGAATCATAATCGACTTATCCACCCGTTACAGGCGGAAAGAAAGCCACTTCATCGCTTGCGCTTAGGGACGTATTGCGTTTGGCTAAAGATTGATTAACGGCAATTTGTAACCGCGTATTCTGTCGTAATTGTTCGTCCCACTGTTGTCCACGTTCGGCAAGTAAGTCGAGTAGTTCTGATACATTTAGCACAGGTTCGTTAATTGACTCATCGGCAAGACCTAAATTTTCACGTAACGATGCAAAATATAAAACTCGCACCCTTAACCCCCTAAACTAACCATTTGGCGGAACTGAATGTTGTGTCGGTTCTCATTAAAATGATGACGTTCGGGTTTGCGTGCAATGGCATCAACAATGATCGCTTTGAGTTGGTCATCGCTGATGCCTGCACGAAGTGGCGTACGCAAGTCGATCATGTCTTCTTGACCCAAGCAGAGCGCCAATTCGCCACGAGCGGTTAAACGTACGCGATTACAGGTTTCGCAGAAGTGTTGTGACACAGCAGAAATGACACCAATTTTTGCCTTACTGCCACTGATACGATAAACACGAGCAGGGCCTGCCTCCTGCTTATCAAGCATGGGGAGTAAATCGGCACCGACATGGGCTTTAACTTTAGCCAGAATTTGTTCGGCAGATACATGTTCTCCCATCACGCTGATGCCTGCACCACCGATAGGCATGGTTTCGATAAAGCGAAGATTAATACCTTTTGCAATTGCATAATCGAGCATCGCGGGAATGTCTTCGAAATTGGTATCCTTCATGACGACCATATTGACTTTAACAGGCGTCATGCCGACAGCAAAGGCAGCATCAATACCAGCCAGCACTTTAGCCAAGTTGCCGCCACGCGTGATACGTTCGAACTTAATCGGATCTAATGTATCGAGTGAAATATTGGTGCGTGTCACGCCAGCGTCTTTTAGCGCCTGAGCCTGATCAGCCAGACGTTCCGCATTCGTAGAAAGCGCGATATCTTTCACATTGGGCAGGACGCTAATTTGTTGTGCCAACTGGTGTAGGTTCTTGCGAATGAGCGGTTCGCCGCCTGTTAAACGGATTTTCCAAACGCCCAGTTCAGAAAATACTTTAACAATACGCGTGATTTCATCATAGCTCAGATATTCGGTGTGATTGCCTTCAGGATGAGCGCCTTGCTCGGGCATACAATAGCTACAACGGTAATTGCATTTATCGGTAACCGAAACACGTAAGTATTCGATTTTTCGTTGAAATGGGTCAATGAGTGCAGTCATAAAGTGTTACCCCGCAGGCACAAAGCCAATGATTTTTGTTATAAGTTAACATCATTTAAGTTGAATGACGTTAACATATAAGAAAAATATGATATTGAGTGATAACAAAAATGCCCGCACGTTTCCGTGCGAGCATTTTTTAAGAAGTAACTTAGAGGTCGGATTTACCAACACCCGCAGCAACATCTTCACCGTCTGGACGCTGCAGTACGTTGTACTGTGGCTTACCATCTGGTCCCATGATCACTGTTGTAAACTTGTGAATGTTACCTTTGCCGTCGCCGACAAGCGCATCATCACAGTTTGTCATACAACGAACGTTGTGAACCGCAGGGCGGTCATCACAGAAGAACTTGTCTGCATTAGGCATGTCCTTGTTGATTTTCAACAACATTTCGCTATCAATGAAGGTGCTTTCAGTAATTGGCTTACCTTGATCATATGTCAAGCCTTCAGCAAACGCTAAGAAGCCTGTAATACCTAGATAACCCGCGTCACCAATTGCTTCACTAACTGGACCAAAGAAAGGCATAGCGCGCTTTAAATAGTCGTGTAGTGATGTAACGAAAGGCCAGTAGTTACCCAAAGTACGGAACTTGTTTGGCTCTGTTGGATCAGCAGCCGACAAATCCATAGAACCACCTACCAATGGCAGATAACCCTTAGCACCTTCAGCAAACTCACCGTGACACATAGCGCAATAAGCGAGATACATTTTTTCGCCTTCAGCAACGGTCATGCCAACACCCTTAGGAGGTAAGCCTTCACCATCGTTGTAAACGTTAATGTCCCACTTCTTCATAGCACCTTCGCTAATCGGCGTACCGTAAGCAAATGTAGCATGATCAGAAGCTAGATTGCGTTTTGCGTTTTCCCAAACCGTATTGAAAGCGGTTGGTGTCTTACATTCTGCTTTGCCGCGATTGCCGCCGTCAATTTTGTCATCAACTTCAGAAGAGTAAGGATGCGCACCATCTTTTGCATGACGTTGCTCAAACGTACCAAACTCTTTGCCGTGTAACTCAGCATCTAAGTAACGGTGCGCACTGTCACCCTTACCATAACCGCCATATACTTCAACAATGATGTCTTCCATTGATTTAGTTGGCGCTGCTGCAGATGCCTTTTCGCCTGCTGCAGGTGCTGCTGCTTTTTTCGCATCGTCATTACAGCCAGCTAAACCGAACAAAGTTGTCGCAATGGCGACACTCAGTAATGTTTTATTAGTACTGAACATTTTCGATCTCCCCTGCGCGATCGCTCTTCCACGCATGAACACGCCATGTAACCATAGCTGTACGATGGTAAACACCGTTAGTACCGATAATATCGCGCATCTGTACCATTGGTGGTTGAACATAACCCGTTTCATCGGTTGCACGGCTCATCAAGAAGATCTCAGAACCATCCCAGTCGAACTCAAGTTCGAAACGTGTCCATGCTTTAGGCAAGGCAACGGATGTGAACTTAGCTTCTTTCCAGTTTTTACCACCGTCGGTAGAAATATCAACGTGTGTGATACGACCACGACCAGACCATGCAATACCCTTAGCCACATAACGACCTGGACCTGACATTTTGAAGTCTGGAGAAGGGTAAGTGATGACTGAGTTTGCTTCCATCGTCCAAGAGAAACGCTGAATGCTGCCGTTAGGCATCAATTCAGAGTACTTAGAAGACTCTTCACGGTGGTGAAGTGGCTTATCTGTTACTTTGATACGACGTAGATATTTAACCCACATGTTACCTTCACAACCTGGAACAACCAAGCGGATTGGGTAACCTTGACCTGGACGTAAGGCTTCACCGTTCATCGCGTAGGCAACCATACAGTCATCTAGCGCAATTTCCATTGGGATCGAACGAATCAAGCCTGATGCATCTGCACCTTCTGGTAATAACCAACGACCTTCTGGTTTTAGACCTGCTTCTTTAAGCAACACAGATAAAGGAACGCCAGTCCATTCAGAACAAGACATCATACCGTGTGACCACTGTACAGAGTTAACCTGTACGCCTTTCCATTCTAGAGCGCCGTTAGCTGGACACTCCAATACGTAAACGCGAGACACAGAAGGCAAACGCTTTAAATCATCCATTGTGAACATCAACGGACGTTCGACCAAACCATGGATCACTAGCTTGTGTGTTGCAGGATCGATGTCTGGTGCACCACCGTGATAACGGTCAAAATGTAAACCGTTAGGCACGATTGTGCCATGCATACTTTGAATCGGTGTCATAGAAATAGAAGCCAAGGTATCTGGTGTTAACCACTCTAGCGTACGCTTGCGAACTTCTTTTTCGAAGGGTGAGGGCATGCTGTAGGTAGTAGACATCACGCCTTTACCCAACATACGACGCTCAGCACCATCTTCTAATACTTCTGTAATTTCCTTTTTACCAGCATATGGTTTTACCGCTGTTTTAGGATCGTAGGCAGCTTCTGCTGCTTTGGTGAACATCACCGTACCCGCTACTGCCAAACCGCCTTTAATGAAAGCACGACGCGACTGCGTACGGCTTTCTTCGGTCTGAACAGCGACTTTTTCTATAGTCTCAGACATGAATTACTCCTTAATAGATGCCCTCTGCACCACGCCAATTGCCAAACTGACGACAATCTGCACAGCAGACCGTTTGCGAAT
>DZAT01000122.1 GCA_022736205.1 Thiomicrospira cyclica | reverse complement strand
CTTACCTGAGAAAGGTATGCACCAAACCTTTTAGACAACTCAGATGAAGCAATCAATTCATTCGCTGTATAAGTGATCATCACACCTTCCTTAAATATTCCGTAAAATTTAACACAAACTATAGCGCACTATTTAAGGTTAAACAATTATAAGGGGCAGTAGCGTGCAGACGATAAAGCGGTTACCTTGCATGCGTCCCGTGACAATCACGCCCTGCCTTTCGCGGAACAAGTCGGGCAAAATGCCTTCGTACACCACCCACCTCACACCTTTGTCTTAAAACAGCGCTTTAACCGTCAATGGCCGTTGTTAATCTTTCGCATGTTTTTCTTATATTGTCCGAAAAAAGATGACAATAGGATAACGCAATGTTCGGTTCTGTTAAGCTTTCTAAGCCTACCCTTACCTTGTCCATCATTTGGCGTAGGCGAGCCTTAATTTGCACCACAGACAAATTGCAATCAACAGCCATATCCATCAAATCTTGTGTATTTATGTTAGACGGATCAAAGTTATTACCGATTGCCATTGCAAAACTTTGTTCAAAGTCTGGAAACAAGGCAATATTCACGATGTCATAAAAGGGCGCTAAGGACAAACCCTCGTGATCCACAAAAAAGCTGATATTTTTGCCATGCGCATCGAAATTAGATACGATAAGATTAAACGCCATCCAGTTCAATATATCGAGTTTTGTTTTGGCTGGATGCTTGCATTTACCTGCCAATTCAAACAAGTGCGCAAACGAGACACCGTCTCGTATATCACGCACATCTCGACCACTACCCAAATTACGCTCGTATTTAAACGAAGGCGGTAAGCCTAGCGCCTGACAACTATCAATCATGTGTTTTTTTAACACGACCGAGTCACTCTCTTTGCGCCGATCAAAGCGTTCGACCAGTAGTGCATCATGTTGTCCAATCTTCATCAACGCAGAACTGGTCACATTAAGCCCGCAGGCTTTTGCCAGCTTGAGGCACAAATACTCATTGGCGACTAGATACGTATCTTGGTGCTTTTCAAATTTAAGAATATTCGTTGAACACAAGGATCCGTCACCAAACCCCATCATATTCGTGTCATTAAATAAAATATTGAGCTTGTCTTGTTCGCCAGCGACAGAGAGGCGTACCTTTCCTTCCCATACCACCAGATTAAACGCATCTCGGTGTGATAGACGCTTTTCTAGTTCCTCAAGATCAAGCGGTGTAAAGCTTGGCAACTGTCTTTCTGACACATGATTGTCAAAGGTTAAAGCACCAGAGGTTTCCTTGCCGATAGCCCGAATCAGGGCAAATACGTTGCTTCTGGAAACGCCAAGGTAAGCAACCAAATCGTCGAAAGACTGTCCTTCGGGTAATAGGTTGTTAAAAAAAGCAGATACTGGCCTACCCGTTAACGCTTGATCAGTGAGAGGCAATGCAGGAGAAATGGCAAACCCTTTTTTAAGCCAAGACGCATCATAAGATAGGCTGAGCCGATCATGATGGGCATGTAAGTCTGCTACTTTTGATTGACCTAAGTAAACGCCCAGACTGTAATTAGACCCATGCGTCATGATCTGTGCCTTTTAGCTTTAGGTGTAACTCAATGCCAAGCTCTGAAAAGATACGCAACAGACTGGACAACTTAATACCATCATGCCCGTTTTCAATCTTAAGCAATGTGTCTTTTGCCACACCGCATAGTGCTGCCGCATCTTGAATGGTTATGCCGTTACTGGTTCGTCTCGCACAAATCACTTCGCCCACTTGCTCAGACGTTGTAATAGGCTTAGATAAATCTAGATGCGCAATAGAATGCGAAACAACCTTTTTAGCCATTGTATAATCCTTTTTTAGAATGATTATATAGCAAAAAACGCACACAAAAACAATAAATACCAATTTAATAGGATTTATAACAAGAAACATCAATAAATGCGATTAAATACTGCTATAGCAGTATTTAATGTTAACAAAAAACGCTAACGCCGATTGGCAGTCACCATATGTGTCAGAATGGTTGTCACGGAAGACTGGCAAAGCCACCGAAGCCAGAAAAATAATAAACCGCTAAAACCACCACGAAAAAGTGCGTCACGTTTGAGCGCAATGCTGGGTATTTATCGCAACACTTTGCATGGATCGGGATAAATCCTAAGTGCGTCATTTAGGTTGTAAGTAACCTCAAAATCAACACTGCCACTACCGCCCGCACCCCAACTCGTTTGGTAGCTGATGAACAACGGTTTGTACCCAGATTTTTCGAATTTGTAGAACTCAACGGTGTTAGAGGCGGAATCATCATCACACGAAGTTTTGATTTTGGTTGCTCTGCCCTCGCCAAACGCTTTAATATCAGATGACGCATTCGCCACACTTATTTTGACGGAAGCGATCATGGTTCTAGCACCGCTAACAGTTACCTCGGTTGCGCCAATATTTGGATTTTTGTCTTTGCCAACCTTTGTTTTCCCTACCATCGTGGAATCGTGTGCTCCTGATTCGGAATACGACCACTTCCACTTCACGCCTTTAATTTTTGATACATCTTCCCAGCCATTGTTTGTATAGCCATCGGAAGATTTAATCGCCATTGCATCAATGACAGATTCGAACGGTGCTACCTCAGCAGCAGAGGAGCAAGGAGCAAGGAGCAAGGAGCAAGGAGCAAGGAGAGCAATGCAATTTGTTTCATTTTCATAGGGTACCTTTCCCGAAATAGTGATGCTTAATTGTGATATAACCCATAGCATTGTAAATTAAATTTATTTCAATAGCATAACAAAAAGGTACTTTATAGCAAGAAAACAACTATTGGACAACCCTACTTCCCCGCTTTCTTCAATGAGTCGGCCACCTCAGGCGGCATATAGTTTTCATCGTGTTTGGCGAGCACTTCTTCGGCGATAAAGCAGTTACCTTGCATCCGCCCCGTGACAATCACGCCCTGTCCTTCGCGAAACAAGTCG
>DZAT01000121.1 GCA_022736205.1 Thiomicrospira cyclica | reverse complement strand
TTTTAACCCCCTGATTTCATTTTTATGATTCGAAGTTTTGATTAAACTTCCAATGAACCGAAATTGAGGGTTTCTTTGCGGTACGAATCTATCGGGGCACAAGAACATTGCAAATTTCTATCGCCGTAGGCGTCATCTAAACGGGCTACTGTGGGGAAGAATTTATTGTCTGCTACCCATGCTTTAGGGTAAGCGGCTTGTTCGCGGGTGTAAGGATGAGCCCATTCTGAGGCCATAAGCTCGAATTGTGTATGCGGTGCATTTTTAAGCACATTGTTTTCGGGGTCAGCTTTTCCGTTTTTAACGTCCATAATTTCGGTATGAATGGTTTTCATGGTGTCGATAAAACGGTCGAGCTCTGCTTTCGATTCGCTTTCGGTGGGTTCTACCATCAAGGTACCATGAACAGGGAACGATAGCGTGGGAGCATGATAACCATAATCCATCAATCGTTTGGCTATATCAGCTTCCGAAATGTGGGCTTCTTTATTAAAGTTTCGGCATTCGAAAATCATTTCGTGAGCCACTCTGCCGTGTGTGCCAGTGTATAAAACATCGTAGAATCCTTTTAATCCCGAAGCAATGTAATTGGCATTTAAGATGGCATATTTTGTGGCATCGGTTAAACCTTCGCCACCCATCATCATGACATATGCGTGCGAAATGGCTAACACGCCGGCACTACCGTAAGGTGCTGCAGAAATGGCCATGCCTTTTTCGCCACCCACTTTCACCACAGGGTGATTGGGTAAGAAAGGCAATAACTTCTCGTTAACAGCTATCGGACCAACACCGGGACCACCTCCACCGTGAGGAATTGCAAATGTTTTGTGTAAGTTCAAATGGCAAACATCGGCACCAATTCGGCCTGGGTTAGTTAATCCGACTTGTGCATTCATATTGGCACCGTCCATATAAACCAAACCACCGTTTTCGTGTACAATGTGGGTCATATCGATTATCGATTCTTCGAACACACCATGGGTCGATGGATAAGTTACCATATAGGCAGCAAGTTTGGCTCTGTGTAATTCAGATTTTTGTTTTAAATCTGCTACGTCGATATTGCCTTTGGCATCGCATTCCACAATAATAACCTCGAAGCCGGCCATAACCGCACTTGCAGGGTTTGTTCCGTGGGCAGAACTTGGGATTAATACCACATTGCGGTGTCCTTCGTTTCGCGATTGATGATAGGCTCTGATGGTCATTAAGCCGGCATATTCGCCAGAAGCTCCTGAGTTAGGTTGGAACGAAATGCCCGCAAAACCGGTTACTTCTTTTAGATAATCGCCTAATTCGTTTATCAATTGATGATAACCTTCGACTTGATTTTCGGGAACAAATGGGTGAATGGCATTAAATTCGGGCCATGTAATGGCAAACATTTCTGAGGCCGCATTCAATTTCATGGTACATGAGCCCAAAGATATCATCGAATGGGTGAGCGAAATGTCTTTACGTTCCAATTTTTTGATGTAACGCATCATATCGGTTTCCGAAGTGTTTTGCTTAAACACGTCTAAGGTCAAGAAGTCCGATGTTCTTAAGAACGAATGGTCGAAATAGATTTCAACCGGAATTTCGTCGTGTTCGTCCACTTCTTTTCCGTTGGCCAAAGCAAAAACTTCTAAAATAAGGTTGATGTCTTGCAAGGTATTATCCTCGCCGACCGAAAGCCCGATGGTTTTTGAATCGATGTATCGGAAATTCATTTGACGTGCTTCGGCCAAAGTTTTGATGCTTGCGGCATCCACTCCGTTGGGTAATCCAATTCTAAGCGTGTCGAAATAACTTTCGTTGTCTTGAGTATAACCAAGTTTGATTAATTCGTCGTTCAAATAACCCGCCATTTGGTGAATGTCGGTGGCTATTTCGCGCAATCCATCTGCACCGTGGTAAACGGCATACATACCGGCCATAGTGGCCAATAAAGCTTGTGCGGTACATATGTTCGAAGTCGCTTTCTCACGTTTGATGTGTTGCTCACGAGTTTGCAAAGCCATACGTAAGGCTAAATTGCCTTTAGCATCTTTCGATACGCCGATAATACGACCGGGCATGTTGCGTTTAAACTCTTCTTTGGTTGCGAAAAATGCGGCATGAGGCCCGCCAAATCCCATAGGAACACCCAAGCGTTGCGTAGAACCGACAACCGCATCGGCACCCCATTCGCCCGGAGGCGTTAAGATGACCAAACTTAAAATATCGGCGGCTACTGCAACTGCATTGTCGGCCGCATGAGCTGCATCGACAAAGTTTCTATAATTTTCGATTTTACCGTCGGCGGCAGGGTATTGAATCAATGCACCGAACGTATTTTGATTGAATGTAAATGTTTTGAATGTGCCGGTGATTAGTTCGATGCCAAGCGGTTCAGCTTTGGCACGGAGTACGGCTATGGTTTGTGGGAATACATTCTCGTCGACAAAAAAACGATTAACACCGTCTTTCATTTGCTGACGTGAGCGTTTGTTGAAGAACATTATCATGGCTTCGGAAGCAGCTGTAGCCTCGTCGAGCAACGATGCATTAGCAATTTCCATTCCTGTCAAGTTCGAAACTACGGTTTGGTAGTTAAGCAGGGCTTCTAACCGACCTTGAGAAATTTCGGCTTGGTAAGGCGTGTACGAGGTGTACCAGCTGGGGTTTTCCAGAATATTTCGAACAATAACCGAAGGTGTTACAGTGCCGTAATATCCCATACCTATATACGATTTGTAAACTTTGTTTTTGCCGGCAATCGATTTAATGTGTTGCAAATATTCGTATTCCGAAATTCCATCGGGCAAGTTCAAAGGTTTTTCGAGACGAATGGCTGCAGGTACCGTTTGTGCTATCAGGCTGTCGAGGGAGTCTGCACCTATTGTTTTGAGCATTTCGGGCATATCTTCGGCTCTTGGTCCGATATGTCGATGTATAAAATTTCTCATATCTGAATAAGGTTTTTTGTTTATGGTCTTCGACCAATTTGTTAATTTATTTATTGAATTG
>DZAT01000120.1 GCA_022736205.1 Thiomicrospira cyclica | reverse complement strand
TTATTCATACACCTTCAACCCAGAAATATCGCGCCCTTTGGCGAGTTTATGAAAGAGCGGCATTAAGGCTGCCATGAGTTCGGTTTCTTTTTTCGCTCTGGCTTTCCAGCCTAAGTCGAGCGGCGCGAGCAAGTCGCTTAACGCTTCACCATCGAATACCATGCGCTGTATGACCTTAGCGACAAAGGCTTGCACTGCCGCAACAGGCAAACCTTGTTGTTGGGCGATGTCGGCGAGTTGTTTGGCAGACTGTTCGGCTTTGAAGGCTTCATATCCTGAGCGAATCACCTTTTCCGATAAGGCTTCACCCACTTTCAGCGTGTCGATATAGGCAACCAAATCATCCCGCTCTTCCATAAACTTAGCATCAGAAAGAATGAGGCTAATCAGCTCTTCGCGGCTCATGCTTTGCTTATCGCCTTTGTTTTGCGATAAGTCTTGCATCAGTTTGACAATATAGTCGTAATCGACAATAGCAGAAGCAAATAAGACAAACTCAAAATCGAGTTGTTCGACTTCTTCTGTGCCTTCGTTGTTATCTTGTTTTTCTTTAAGTCGCTGCGCGGTTTCTAAATACATGCTACGGAAGGCACGTAATTGATTATTGGGAATAATCTGCTCGATCTCTTGCGCGTTGGTTTCGGTGAGGTCGGTGTATTGGTCGAGCTGGGTTTTCAGCTTTTGAATGTCTTTGAACAGGGTGACAAAGGTCGCCCGCGCTTCATCACCTTTCAGGTTACTAACCTGTTCGGGCGCGAGCGTTAAGCCCTGTGCGCCCATAAAGGTTTCGAGCTTTTGCACCGCTGCTTGATAGTTGCTAATCACTTTAGGCGCATCATCGACTAACCAAATTTCTTTATCGCTCGCTTGTTCTGAGCCAGAAAACAAGGTAATGGCTTCGTTAACGGCTTCTTGTTGTTGACGAAAGTCGAGGATATTGCCCCAAGGTTTGCTATCGTTCAGAATACGGTTGGTACGCGAAAAGGCTTGAATCAGACCGTGATATTTGAGGTTTTTATCGACATACAGGGTGTTCAAATACTTAGAGTCAAAGCCTGTCAGTAACATATCCACCACAATGACAATATCAATCTTCTGTCCATGCGCTAGGTCGTATTGTTGGTCTTTAATGCGTTTTTGCACATCTTGGTAGTAGTTATCGAAATGTCCAATGTCATGGTTAGTGCCATATTGGGCGTTATAGTCGGCTAAAATCGTTTTTAAGGCGGCTTTTTTACCCTCTGGGTCGATGCGATTGTCGGCTTGCTCGGTCGGTAAATCTTCTTGAATTTGTGCGACGTCTTTGTTGCCCTCGGCTGGTGGCGAGAAGACACAAGCAATATTCAGCGGCACAAAGCGACTACCTTGCTGCTGTTTTTGCGTTTGCAGGGTTTTGAATAGTGCATGATATTCAATCGCGTCGTTAATCGATGCCGTTGCCAGCACGGCATTAAACTTGCGCCCTGCGGTGGCAATGTCGTGTTTGTCGAGAATGGCATTGATCACCGCTTTTTTGGCGAGTGCTTCGCCTGCTTTCACCTTGCTTGCTTCGTCGGGTTTGAAATAATCGACACGGAAGCGCAACACATTTTGATCGTCGATGGCGTGGGTAATGGTGTAAGCGTGCAGTTGCTTTTGAAATACATCTAAGGTGGTCACTGCCGAAGCTGTCTTACCTTCAATTTGCTGATAAGTGGCGTTTTTGTCAAAGATAGGCGTTCCCGTAAAACCAAATAACTGCGCGTTAGGAAAAAACGCTTTAATGGCTTTATGATTTTCACCAAACTGCGAACGATGACACTCGTCGAAAATAAACACAATGCGCTGATCGCTTAAACTGGCAAGGCGTTCGCGGTAATTACGCTTACTGGTATCGTCTAATGCCAAGCCTAGTTTTTGAATGGTGGTGACGATCACTTTGTCTGCATAGTCGTCTGACAGTAGACGCTCAACCATGCTTTCGGTGTCGGTGTTCTCTTCAACACAGCCTTCTTGGAACTTGTTAAATTCTTCACGTGTCTGACGGTCGAGATCTTTACGGTCAACCACAAACAAACATTTGTGAATGTTAGGGTTTTCTTTAAGTAAGGTCGAAGCTTTAAACGAGGTGAGTGTTTTACCGCTGCCCGTAGTATGCCAAATAAAGCCATTGCCACGATTTTGCTCGATACAATCGGCAATCGCTTTAACCGCATAAATTTGATAAGGGCGCATCATCAGCAGTTTCTTTTCGCTGGCAACCAACACCATGTAACGACTCAGCATGTCGCCCAAGGTGCATTTACTTAAAAAAGCATCGGCAAAGGCATAAAGTTCGTTGATTTTCTGGTTTTTCTCATCGGCAAACTGATAAACGGGTAAAAAGCGTTCGTCGGCATCGAAGCTAAAATGCGCCCTGTTATTATTGGCAAAATAGTAGGTGTTCGACTGGTTACTGACAATAAATAACTGCATAAAACACAGCAGCGTATGCTGATAGCCATTGCCTGCATCGTTTTTATAATCGACAATTTGCTGCATGGCACGGCGTGGGCTGATCTGTAGCGTTTTCAGCTCGACCTGCACCACAGGAATACCATTGATGAGCAGCAGCACATCGTAACGATGAAAACTGTTATCGGTATTCATTCTGAGTTGATTGACCACCTCGAACTCATTTTTGCACCAGTCTTTATTCACCAAGCGATAAAATAACGGTGTGCCATCGTCTCGCTCAAAGCTGTTCTGCTCGCGCAAATGTTGCGCATTAGCAAACACGTCAGCACTGATAATCTGATCTAACAGCCGAGCAAACTCACTATCCGCCAACTGCACCCGATTGAGTGCTTCGAATTTTTGGCGAAAGTTGGCTTCTAAGCTGGCACGATCACGAATATCGGGGCGATAGCTGTATTTGAGTGATTGCAGCTTTTGAATAAAGTAGTCTTCAATATCACTTTCTTTAACATTCAGCTTTGTGCTGGGCTGGTCGTGGTTATCGTATAACATAAATTAA
>DZAT01000012.1:39179-40824 GCA_022736205.1 Thiomicrospira cyclica | reverse complement strand
ATTGAAAACCGTGTTGCCACGGCAAGCAATTAGAACTTGTGGATTAAGCCAACTGCAAATGCGCTGTTGTCTTTAGCAACACCGCCAACTGTTGTAGCAGCGAAGTTTTCACCAGCACCAGCACCAGCTAAGTTAACAGTGTAAGCAGCAGCATCTTCGTTAGTTGCCATAGCATAGTTAGCATAAACTGTTGTGTTTTTGCTCATTGCGTGGTCGTAACCGATGTTCATCAAAGTGCCACCTGAATTAGCAGTGTTACCGTTCTTGCTAGCAATGTGGTACTGACCTTTGATAGTGCCAGCAGCAGTTACTTGATAAGCAGCACCTACACCGTAAACATCACGAGTACCCGAACCAGTTGTTGAAGTAGCTTTAGCTGCATTGTCGTTCTGGTAAGTAGCTAACACTTTAGCAGCACCCATTTTGTAAGAAGCACCCAAGTTGAACGCTTCAAATGTGCTCTGAAGTGACGTCAGGTTCTTAGCAACGTTGATATAACCCATACCCAAACCTAGGTTGCCCATATCACCAGTAACGTTGAATGTCATAGCATCAGACTTATTTGCTGCAGTAGACCACTGTTCGTTATTGAAACCAGCACCAGGAACATAAGCAGCTAATACACTGAAACCACCGAATGATGGAGAAGCATAAGCTAATACGTTGCTGTGACGACCGTCGATCAAAGCGTTAGTACCGTTACCACCAGTGATTGCGCGAGTGTTACCAATTTGATCACCGAACAAGTCAAACTTGCGGTTCACTAATTTGATTGGAGAGTCATGACGACCTAACAACACAGTACCAAAACCACCACCAATACCAGCGAATGTATTACGGTTAGAAGTACCACCGTTTAGAGCGTCACCTTCACCATCCATATTGATACCGAATTCCATCTGATAGATGGCCTTCATACCAGCACCTAAATCTTCTGAACCTTTAACACCTAAGCGTGAAGAGTTAGACATGATTGACGTACCAGAAGCTGTACCAGTATCTTGATTAGCAACACCAACGTGAGCCAAACCGTATACAGTTGCAGCAGCGAAAGCAGATGGAGCCATTACCGCAGCAGCGATAGCGATAGCTAAAATATTCTTAGTCATGTAGAAATTACCTCGTTTGTTTTCAACATAGAATTCAGGGAATGTCCCTGTATTCAACCTCAGGGACAATCTTACAACAGTCGTTTGTGCGTTTGCAACAAGTTTTTGTGATTTGCATCATGTTTTTTATGATTTGTTGTATTTTTGCAACAAAGGCGTGAGGGGTTGGGGGTGAGGAGGCTGTGGTATAATCTGAGCTAGCTACTATTGAATGGGATGTACAAAAATGAGCGAACTGGACGAACAAAAAACCAAAATTGATTGGTTTAAGGACTTGTTTAAGATCTATATTGCTATTATTTTAGCAGTTTCAGCAGGCTTGATCAGCATGTTATCCGAAAAAGATACGAGTTTGTTGTTTTATATTGGCATTTGTATTCTAATTATTGTCGGGGTGCTTGCAACAACCAAAGCTTCTGAGATTCAGGGCGAAATACGAAAACTAAGGGAGATGTAATCATGGAAACGGTATTTATTCTTATTATTGCAGCAGCAATTCTTGTACCATTAGTTGTGGCGCATTTTACGTCGCATAA
>DZAT01000012.1:0-39079 GCA_022736205.1 Thiomicrospira cyclica | reverse complement strand
TTATTGCAGCAGCAATTCTTGTACCATTAGTTGTGGCGCATTTTACGTCGCATAAAGCTTAATTCGGTTAGTGGGCATCTACTATACTAGAGGTGACCTCTAATTACCCGTCATTCCCGCTTCCCCGTCATTCCCGCGAAAGCGGGAATCTATCTTGTTGATTTCATGGATCCCCGCCTTCGCGGGGATGACAAAAAGGTGGTTTTTAGAGCCACCCTAGATAAGGTCTTGCTCCGCTCGGCGAATATGAACCACTTGAATGATGTCTTGCTCGATACGATAGAAAACTAAAAACAGACCATCAGCAACCACAAGACAGCGTAGACTCGGTTTATATTTTTAGACTGGAGCTGAATAGGGAAACTCGAGGAGTTGTCCAAAGCGAGACTCAATTCTATCAAGCATGGTTTCAGCTAGCACTAAGCCACCTAGTTCCATATAGTGAAAACCAATCTGCCGTAAGTTGGTTGGGCACGCCTCGTTATTTCAAGCTGCACGCAAATCTGCTCTTAGTTGCGCAAAAACTTCTTCAAAACTCAACCATTCAGTATTAGGGTCGTCGGCTTCTTTTAAGCATTCATCCAAAAGCGCATGCAGTTCTGCATCGGGATCGCCTTTAGGTGCCGCTAAAAAACTTTGCACCTGCTGATAGACACGCTCTATCAGACTTGGTTCAGCATCTTGTAATAAGGCGTTAATATCTTGTAGTGTGTGCATGGTTTTCTCCTTGCTAGTGTTGGCATTATATAACAAAACAGCCTATGCCTACTGCTGTGTTAAAATAAGCCACAATCATCTTATTGGAAACACCTGTTATGACCCCGCGCCATCTCGCCTTAGACATTTTACTGGCTGTTGTGAATAAAGGTGAATCGCTTTCTGCCGTTGCACCCCGCTTGTTGGGTCGTATTCACGATAGCCGTAATCGTGCCTTGGCTTACCGACTCACACTCGATACCTTGCGCCATTTAAACCGTTTTTCGTGGATACGCGACAAACTGCTAGAACGTGCCTTTACAGGCAAAGATATGGATGTTGCCCTACTGCTTACCTTGGGCATTAGCCAGTTATCCGACCCAGACTTGCCTGTTCATGCCAGCCTGAACGAAACGGTCGAAGTCGCCAAAACCTTTAAGAAAAAACCTTGGGCTGCAGGCTTGGTGAATGGTGTGTTGCGCAATTTTCAGCGTCGCCAAGAAGAATTAACCGCCGCAGCCAACAAACAAGACACCTTGTTTTTTAGTCATCCGCAATGGTTGCTGACGCAACTTCAGCAAGCCTACCCCAACCAATGGCGCGCGATTGCACACGGCAACAATACCCCTGCCGACTTGTGCTTACGCTTAGCGCCACGTATCGACACAGCTGACTATTTGGCACAACTCTCCAGCGAACTGAATGCACACGCACATGCAAACTTGCCCAGCGCGATATTATTAAACTCTACTGATATAACAAGCTTGCCGGGATTTGCAACGGGCGACTTTAGCGTACAAGATGCCAGCGCACAACAGGCAGCACATATTTTACAACCACAAGCAGGCGAAACCATCCTCGATGCCTGTGCTGCGCCAGGTGGCAAAACCACCCACCTATTAGAACTGAGCCATAACCAAGCACAGATAACTGCCTTAGACATCGAAGCCAAGCGACTTGAGCGCATCCAAGACAACCTTACCCGACTGGGACTAACAGCGACCTTAATGGCTGCCGATGCCAGCGATACAGCGAGCTGGTGGAACGGGCAGCAATTCGATGCGATTTTGCTTGATGCACCTTGTTCGGCGACGGGGATTATTCGCCGTCATCCCGATATTAAATGGCACAGAAAACCGAAAGACATCGAACAACTGGTGAGCACTCAGGCCAAGCTACTCGACACGCTTTGGCGACTACTCAAACCCACAGGGCGAATGCTGTACGCCACTTGCTCGCTGCTACCGAGCGAGAACAGTGAACAAATCAAAGCATTTTTAGCACGCACACCCAATGCGCGTCACTGTCCACTAACGCTCGCTGACAGTCATGATACAGGCTTCGGCACACAGTTCTTACCCACCGATGCACAGCATGGCGATGGCTTCTTTTACGCACTACTGGTTAAAGACGATGATAAATAAGCGATTGGGTACCTCTAAAAATCCGTCATTCCCGCGAAAGCGGGAATCTACCTCATTGACTTCATGGATCCCCGCCTACGCGAGGATGACGAAATGGTGGTTTTTAGAGATTTCCAGTAAACGATTGATGACGGGGCTATTGCTGATGTTGTGCTTATCCGTCGCGACGGCTGAACCAACACGCACAACACAATTGCAAGTGAGCACTGTGGATGATAAGTTACTGGTCGATGGGCAAATTGCTTTAGGCATCACCCCGACGATGGAAAGTGCATTACTGCATGGCATCGCGCTTGAATACAATATTGATATTAAACTAGACGACCCAGAACGTCGTTTTTGGCAGAATCCGATTTTGCTGAAACGAACGCGCGTTAAATTAAGCTTCGATAGTTTAAAACAAACGTATCTGCTCACCAATTTAAGCCTACAACGCTTCAGCACAGATCGTGACCTAAAACGTGCTTTAATGACTTTGGGCGCGATTCAGAGCCTACCCTTGGCACAGCTCAACCAACTACAACCCAATCATGTCTACCACTTACGCACCCGCGTACAACTCGAACGCGACAGCCTACCCAATGCCTTACGCCTTTCTAGCCTCATCGACTCTGAATGGCGCATTGATATGGACTGGCAAAGCCAAACATGGACTTATTTGCCTAATTAATGCGCAGCGGTTTTAATTAAATGTTCCACTTGATCTCATGCACCTGCAACTGCTCTGCTGTTTGTGGCACAACAGGACTGGCATCGCGGGTGTTTTGATCGACGATGGCAACTACTTTGCGTGTCATCTCGCGGAAAATGCCACTGATTTTATCGTCGGGATGCGCCAAGACAAAAGGCACACCCGACTCGTCGCCTTGCTGAATGCGCTTATCGAGCGGCAACGAACCCAAGAAATTCACTAAATATTGTAACGACATCAGCTGGGCGGCATCGTGACCAAACAAGTGTTCTTCGTGTCCGCATTGTGGGCAAATAAACATATTCATGTTTTCGACCACACCCAGTACAGGAATCTGCAACTGGTGAAGCATTTTTAAGCCTTTTTTAGCATCGAGCAATGCTAACTCTTGCGGTGTCGACACCACTAACGCACCCGCAACGGCTACCTGCTGACTTAAACTTAATTGAATATCACCCGTACCTGGTGGTAAATCAACGACTAAATAATCCAAGGCTGGCCAGTTGGTATCGAACAACAACTTTTCGAGTGCCGAATTTAATTGAGCGCCACGCCAAATCAGTGCCGAATCTTCACGCTGCAAATGGAAACCAATCGACATCAGCGCCAAACCATGTGCCATAATCGGCGACATTTTGCCATTTGCATCCACATCAGGACGCTGCTCACTAACGCCAAAAATCAACGGCTGAGAAGGACCATATAAGTCAGCATCTAAGACACCAACCTGATAACCTTCTAGCTGCAACGCCATCGCCAAATTCGCAGCAACCGTCGACTTACCGACACCACCCTTGGCAGATGACACGGCAATAACCTGTTTGACATTGGGTAATTTTTTAGGCATTAACATTTCCTTAATTAGGGCTTATTCCGATTCATCAGTACAGCAGGATCGTACTGCCAAGTATAACGCGACAAAGCTAACAGAGACAAATAGCGTCCAACCCGTTGCTCGCCTTGCTGCAACAACTGCTCAATGGCAGGAATACAGTCAACGTGTAATAAGAAGCATAGATTATGACGACCTAAGGCATCGCACAGCACTGCACCCTTGGTTTTTTCTGTTTGCGTAAGTCGATACAGACGATGCCCAATATCTAATGGCAACCACGGCATATCACATGCGCTCACCAACACCCAAGAGACACCAACAGTTTGCGCATGACGCAACAACGACCATGCACCCTTCATCGGACCTGCAGGAAAATCAGAGTCTGGCTCAATCACAAGCGGCAAAGATAAATCTTCTGCCCAGCTTAGCTGATCGGCGCGCACACACAAGCCCAACAGCCGATGCGTTCGCGCCAATCGACGCGCCATGACTTGCGCCAACGGCAAGCCAAAATGATCGCCCAATGCTTTGGGATAACCCGCCCAACGGCGAGAGTCTCCGCCCGCTAAAATACCAAAGTGGATGGTTGTTACTGGTGCTGTTTTTTTCATTTGTTTAGTATAACAATAATACAAAATAGATGACTTGACTTTGCGCAAGCAACTTGCAAACTCATATAATTGGGGACTTCTAATAACCTACCTTTCGTCATCCTCGCGTATGCGGGGATCCATGAAATCAATGAGATAGATTCCCGCTTTCGCGGGAATGACGGGTTTTTAGATGTGCCCAATTAATAAACAGATGCCAACACAGCACTAATAGCAATGAAAATAACCCTATTTTCGTCAGTCGATACTTGCACCAAATGCTTGTCTGCGCTATCTTGCGTATTAAGCCACGTGTATAAAAACAACCATAGGAGCGCAAATGAAAAAAGTAACAGTCGGTATTGTCGGTGGCACAGGTTACACTGGGTCGGAGTTATTGCGTTTATTGGCGCGTCATCCGCAAGCCGAAGTGGTGGCGATTACCTCTCGAGGCGAAGCAGGTGTGCCCGTTGCCCAGCTTTTCCCCAGTTTACGTGGCGAGTTAGACTTAGCTTTCACCACACCAGACGAATCTAACCTAACACAGTGCGACGTGGTTTTCTTTGCAACCCCACACGGCGTTGCCGCAGCGCAAGCAGCCGAACTGACTGCCGCTGGCGTTAAAGTTATCGACTTGGCAGCTGACTTTCGTTTGCAAGATCTGGGCGTTTGGGAAAAGTGGTATGCGCACAAGCATCCTTCGCCCGAACTTGTGCCTTTATCGGTTTATGGTCTACCCGAAGTCAATCGTGAAGCCATTCGAGCTGCTAACATTATCGGCAACCCTGGTTGCTACCCCACAGCAACGCAACTGGCATTAATACCACTCATCGAAGCCAATTTAATTGATGTGAACGATATTGTGGTCGATGCCAAATCGGGCATATCAGGTGCGGGCCGTGGCGCAAAAGTCGATATGCTCTTTGCCGAAACTTACGATAGTTTTAAAGCATATGGACTCAACGGTCATCGTCACTTACCCGAAATCGAAGAACGATTAAGCGTGGTAGCGGGCAAACCCGTTAACATGACATTTGTGCCACACCTACTGCCCATGATTCGGGGCATCGAAATTACCGCATACGCCAACCTAACACAAGATATTAGCCTGAGCGAGCTACAAGTTTTGTTCGAAAAACGCTACAAAAACGAAGTTTTTGTCGATGTCATGCCACAAGGCAGCACACCCGAAACGCGTACAGTAAAAGGAACGAACCGTTGCCGTCTTGCCGTCTATCGTCCACAAGGACGCAACAAGGTGGTTGTCACATCCGTCATCGACAACCTGACCAAAGGCGCTGCTGGGCAAGCCGTGCAGAATATGAATATTTTATTCGACTTACCCGAAAGCATGGGCTTAGATACCATTGCCCTGTTACCGTGATAGAATAGAAAGGAAACCTCTAAAAATGGGTAGGAGGTCTGGAGGAAGGGTGTGCTGAAAATAGCATGCACCCCATTAATTACCCCCTTCCTTCAGCTAACAAATAAACTTGGGAAGTCTAAAAACAAGCGAAGCGAGGTTTTTTAGAGATTCCCGAAACATAAGGGCTACGACCATGACCACTGAATTTGTTCCTGTTAACTTTACCGACAATGCTGCTCATAAAGTTAAAAACTTACTTGCTGAAGAAAACAACCCCGAATTAAAGCTGCGCGTCTATATTACGGGTGGTGGTTGCTCAGGCTTTCAGTATGGCTTTACTTTCGATCCCGCTGTTAATGAAGATGATACAACGGTCGAAAAAGAAGGCGTGATGTTACTCATCGACTCGATGAGTTTTCAGTATTTGGCTGGTGCTAAAATCGATTACTTAGAAGACTTATCGGGCGCTCGGTTTGTGATCGAAAACCCCAATGCAACAACAACCTGTGGCTGTGGTTCGTCGTTTGGTGTTTAACCAAAATTGAAAAATTGAGAGAGTTTTAATCATGAACGAGTTATGGATTATCTTAATCGTATTACTTGCCGTTTCCCCCATCTTGTACGCTAGTTACAGAGCTTGGAACAGTTAATTCAAAAAGGAAAAAACATGACAATGGAATACATCCCAGGATTAGCAGGCGTTCCCGCCACCGAATCGAGTATTTCTTATATCGATGGTCAAGCTGGCATTCTCAGCTATCGGGGGTATTCTATTGCCGAATTAGCACAATACTCATCATTCGAAGAAACGTCTTTACTCTTGTTAACAGGCGAACTACCATCAGAAGCTGAGTTGGATCGTTTTAAGTGCAAACTCGGTGAAAATCGTCGCGTTAAATATAATGTTCGAGCATTAATGAAGTGTTTGCCTGCTAGTACGCATCCGATGCATATGCTACAAACCGTGGTGGCTTCTCTTGCCAGCTTTTACCCATCGACTGCTTATATGGCAGGCGATGAAAACGATGCCACCTACATTCGCGAAGTTTCCGAAAACATCCTCGCACATATGGGTACACTGGTTGCCATGTGGGAACACCTACGTTATGGTTACGACCCCATTGCACCACGCAAAGACCTATCTTACGCAGGCAACATGCTGTACATGCTATCGGGCAAAGAGCCTGAACCCGTTTGGGAGCGCTTACTCGATGCCTGTCTCATTTTACATGCCGAACACACCATCAATGCTTCGACCTTTACTGCCTTGGTAACAGGTTCAACGCTTGCCAATCCCTGCTCGGTCGTTTCTTCTGCAATTGGTTCTCTGTCAGGTCCCTTGCATGGCGCTGCCAATGAAAAAGTCATTGCCATGCTCGAAGACATTGGCGATGCCAGTAATGCGCGCGCCTATATCGAAAAGCGCCTTGCGAACAAGCAAGTCATCTGGGGCATGGGACACCGCGAATATAAAACCAAAGACCCACGTGCTGCCATTTTGCAACAACTCATTCAAGAACACCTGATTGATAAAGGCGGCAAACTCAGTAAGTTATTCGAAACCGCTTTGGTCGTCGAAGACGTGTGTAAGGAGTTATTAGCGCACAAAGGTGTCTATCCTAATGTCGATTTTTATTCGGGTATTTTATATCGCGAAATGGGCTTTGATCCCGCTTCTTATACGCCTATTTTTGCCATTTCACGCTCGGCTGGCTGGTTGGCGCATTGGCACGAACAGCTCAAGAAAAACAAGATTTACCGTCCGACACAAGTCTACCAAGGTGAATGTGATCGCCAATATGTACCGATGCAGGATCGTTAATCATGACACCACAAGCCTTTATTGATGCCCTAGGTTCAAGTAAAAAACCAGATTTTGAAGACACCATCGCCGTTATTCATGCACATTTTGATTATGTGCCGACACGCTTTACGAATGGTTTATCTGCAACGGCTGTTGTCAACGATGCGGGACAAAACGAAGGTTCTTGCAAGATTTTTGCTTTTGCGAAACAAATGGCACTTGATGAAGCAACAACCTTACAGTGTTTTGGGCGATTCTATCAGGATGTTTTGAACACGCCCGATGCCAACGATCATCAAAATATTCGCAACTTTATCAGGGATGGTTGGGCTGGTATTCGCTTCGATGGCACTGCGTTACACCCTAAACTGTCATCATTATCATAAATGCCCTTAATCGTTGATGCCAACAGCCGATAAACAAAAAAGCGCAAATCATCAAAAAGGATCCACCATCAATGAGTACTCTGTCTATTCGTAGCAAAATCATGCTACTCATATTATTGGCAATCATGTCGATGGTCGCTGTGTCTGCGATTCAATTGTCGCATTTGCGAGAAACACTGTTAACCGATCGTCAGACACAGCTGCTGCGTGTTACCGATTTGGTTTTCAGTCAATTGCAACAATACGAAAACCAGGTTAAGCGTGGCGAAATCACGGCTGAAGCGGCAAAACGATTGGCGCGTGACTGGGTAAAACAAACGCGCTATGGCAATAATGATTATTTTTGGATTAACGATGAAAGTCCGAAAATGATTATGCATCCGACCAATCCTAAACTAGATGGAACTGATTTATCGAACAATACCGACAAGCAGGGTAAAAAGCTATTTGTTGATATGGTTAAAGCGGTTAAGTTAGGTAATGGTAGTGGCTTTGTCGATTATTACTGGAGCAAACCTGGTGAAGAAAACCCCGTTGCCAAACTGTCGCATGTGCGCCTATTTGCGCCTTGGGGCTGGATTGTGGGTACTGGCATTTATGTCGACGACGTGAATAAAGATTTTACTGCGGCATTGTGGCGTATTGCTGCAATTATCTTGGTGGCCATTGCGATTATGTTGCTGGTTGGTTTGCTGATCATGCGTGGTATTGGTCAGAGCTTAGAGAAAATGCAGCGTCTGATGCATGGCATTGCTCTGGGTGGCGATTTTAGCAAACGTATGAATAGCAAGGGCAAAACAGAGTTAGACGCCTTGGGTAAAGATATGGATGTCATGCTCAACGCATTGCAAACAGCGATTAAACAAGTTGAGCTGGTGGTTAAGGCAGCGGCACAAGGCGACTTTAGTCAGCGCATCACGGCAGAGCTGAGTGGTGATTTACGTCAGTTACAAGACGGGGTTAATCAAGCAGTGCAAATGATGGACTTGAACCTAAAAGCAACATTGCAAGTGATGCAAGGTATTGCAAAAGGTGATTTTGCGGTGCGTATGGATAGTCGTGCAGCTGCCAGTATTCGTAGCGAAGTAGACAGTGCGATGAATATGTTGCAAACCGTTGTCGGTGATATCATCGAAGTGGCTGAATCCTTATCTCAGTTTGAGCTGCACAAAAGTATTAACCTTAAAGTCAATCCTCAGACAGACATCGGTAGACTTGGTACCAGCATGAACACCATGATTGTGCGACTGTCAGAAGGTATTCGTGAAATTCAACAGGTATCGGGGGCGCTTGCGTCGGGTGATTTAACGCAGTTTGTCAGTGGTAGTTATACAGGTGAATTGGCAAAACTGAAAGATAGTATCAACCGTATTCAGCGCAGCTTACGTGAAGCCATTTTACAAGTGATGGATTCAAGTAAAGCGGTCAGTTCGAACAGCAGCATCGTTGCCACTTCTAGCACAGAACTGGCGCAGCGTGTGCAAGAACAAGCGGCATCGGTTGCCGAAACAGCTGCCACGTTAGAAGAAATCACGGGACAAATCGAAACCGCTGCTGGAACATCGCACAATGCGAGCGATTTAGTCGGTCAAGCATTAAGTCAGGCAGAGACAGCAGGACAAAACATGACTCAGACGCTTTCTGCCGTTGATCGTGTACGGATTGCCAGCGAACGCATTGGCGATATCGTTGTGCTCATTGATAGTATTGCTTTTCAAACAAACTTGCTGGCGTTGAATGCTTCCGTCGAAGCCGCTCGTGCAGGCGAGCATGGTCGTGGCTTTGCGGTGGTCGCCAGTGAGGTGCGCGAACTTGCCGAAAAAGCAGGCGGCGCTGCCAAAGAGATTAAAACACTCATTGATAATACCAGCAGTGAAATTCATGGCATGGCACGGCTTGCCAATCAATCGGGAGAACAGCTGCACAACATTCGTCAACAAGTCCGTCAGGCCGCTGATCTGGTGGGCACAATGGCAAACTTTTCGACCGAGCAGGCAGCGGCGATTCAACATATTTACCAAGCCATGCAACAAATGGATGTGGTAACACAACAAAACGCACAAATGGTCGAAGCCAGTAACCAAACAGCAGGACTACTGCAAAAAGAAGCAACACTGATGCAGCAAGTGGTTAATCGCTTTTTGATCAGACGTGAACGTGATTCAACACGCGTTGAACCTGAAACCATGCCTGAACAGAACCAAAGCGAACAACACAATACGCAACAACTGCCGATGGCGCTACCTGCCCCCCAATCGTAATCACGTACTCATGCTTAAAAAAGGGAAGCAAAATGCTTCCCTTTTTTATTTTCTGTAATTTTTTGGCACGATATGTGCTTTAACATTATCGTAATTAATGAGTTTTAGGAGCAACCTATCATGCGCAAAATACTGATTGTCGCAGCGACAGCAACACTTTCTTTATCCACGTTATCTGGATGTAATGTGACCAAACAAGACTGGGGCATTATTGGCGGTGCCGTTATTGGTGGTGCTTTGGCTCCTGTGGTATTTGGTAATAGTGCTTGGTATACCATTGCAGGCGGTGCAGCAGCAGGCGCATGGGTGGGTAGCTACTTTGGTAAGGGCATGGATAGCAGTGATCGCTCTCGCGTGGGTTACACGCTTAACAATGCACCCGACAAGCAACCTTACAAATTTATGCGTTCAGAAAAAGATTCTGATCTAACCGTTGTACCAACGCGTAGCTACAAGGTCAACAACCAACTGTGCCGCGACTTCCAAACAACACTCAACGATGCAGGAAAAACAGTATACGACAAAGGCTCTGCTTGCCAACAACAAGATGGAACATGGCAAGTTCGCGCGTAATCGCAACAGCGCAGGATGATTGCGCAACTAAAATTTATAAAACCGTCACGAGCTGACAAAATTGCTAGGCGCAAGACTCGCAGACACGAGGAATGTACATCGGTACATGACGAAGTGCGAGAATCGCAGCAACAACGCAAGATGATTGCGCAACTAAAATTTGTAAAACCGTCACGAGCTGACAAAATTGCTAGGCGCAAGACTCGCAGACACGAGGAATGTACATCGGTACATGACGAAGTGCGAGAATCGCAGCAACAACGCAAGATGGCAGCGCAGTAGGTTTTAAGGGTCTCCTCCCATTTGCCACGGTTATGCTGTGGCTTTTTTTATTTTCAGATTTTTCCTAAACTTTTAGCACCGAATGCCGCTAAACTTGTCAGTAGACACTTTTGTCTGCTGGGAGGTAAAAACAATGGAAATCAGTGCGAACGGTGCTATTGGTGCTGCTCTTGAGCAAAAGCAATCGGCAACCTTACAACAAGTACAAGTATCTATGTTCAAGAAATCACTCGATATGAACTCGGAAGCGGCCTTAGCGATGATTAGCTCTGTTACTCAGGGAACGCCTAATACAGCAAGCAACCCACCTAATCTGGGGCAAAATATCGATACGACGGCATAGCCGCAAACACACAGGAGACCTGACTGTTTCGGCAGTCAGGAATCTGTTCTGCATCAATCGTAGATAATGCCAGACCAAGGCTCCGCATCTAACATTTGCTCGCCTTGATAATGCCAATCGTGCCATGCACGTACCCATTTATGAATATCGGTCAGAATATCGGGATTCACCAATCCTAAGCGATGGGCAAAAGCATGAACCTTTGCGCGCTCTTCTTCACCAAAATGACCATCTTGATAGCCCAACTTCACCATTTCTTGCAAGGCAACAATTTTTGCTGCAAAGGTATCGAACTCAGCCAACAAAGCAACCTCATTCACGTCCTGCTCTGGCGTTAAATCCAATGGCAAATGCCAATCGGTTGCCCAAGCAACCAAAAAAGCCTCTTCTTCGACAGACACCTCGTAATCGACACCTGCCATTTGTACCAGCAGTTGTAAGAGTGCTTCGCGCTGAGATTGTGTGAGCTTATAAGCAAATCCAGAAACAGTAAATTGATGTAAACGCATGGCTTTTGGCCCTCTTAAGATTTTTTACGAAACTCGATTTGAGACACATCACGTACCGCACCAAAGGCAGCACTGGTTGTCATGGCGGCGTAAGCACGCAAGGCTGGCGATACCGCACGTTCACGTGGATGCTCTGGCTGCCATGCATGCACGCCTTTGGCTTCCATTGCTTCACGACGATCGTGCAATTGTGCATCGGTCAGCTTAACATTGATGCTGCGGTTAGGAATATCAATGGTGATGATGTCGCCATTTTGCACTAAGCCGATATTGCCGCCCTCTGCCGCTTCAGGTGATACGTGTCCGATTGACAAACCCGATGTGCCGCCCGAAAAACGACCGTCCGTTAACAAGGCGCAGGCTTTGCCCAAACCTTTAGACTTGAGGTAAGAAGTTGGGTATAACATTTCTTGCATGCCTGGACCGCCTTTAGGTCCTTCGTAACGAATGACCACGACTTCGCCTGCCTGCACTTCGTCGGCTAAAATGCCCTTCACGGCAGCATCTTGGCTTTCGAAAATGCGAACAGCACCTTCAAAGAACAAGTTGCTATCATCAACACCTGCTGTTTTCACAATACAGCCGTGCTGCGCAATATTACCCGACAACACTGCCAACCCACCATCTTGTGTGTAAGCATGCTCGACCGAACGAATACAACCGCCAGCCGCATCATCATCGAGCGTTTGCCAACGCGCTGACTGGCTAAACGCCTCGGTAGTACGGATACCGCCTGGTGCAGCCTTAAAGAAGGTTTTAACCGCATCATCCTCCGTGCTGCGAATATCCCAACGGGCAATGGCATCACCCATTGTCGGTGTATGCACCGTATGGCAATGCGCATGTAGCAAACCGCCACGGTTCAGTTCCGCTAAAATGCGCATGATACCGCCAGCACGATGCACATCTTCCATATGATAATCGGGGTGGTTAGGGGCAACCTTCGCCAAGCAAGGAACTTTACGACTCATACGATCGATGTCTGCCATGGTAAAGTCAACCTTAGCTTCGTGCGCGGCTGCTAATAAATGCAATACCGTATTGGTCGAGCCACCCATGGCCACATCTAGCGCAACAGCGTTTTCAAACGCATCGAAAGTGGCAATACTACGCGGTAGTACGGTTTCATCATTTTGTTCGTAATGACGACGGGTGATTTCGACAATACGACGACCCGCTTCTAAAAATAATTCTTTACGATCGCTATGTGTTGCCAATACCGAACCATTACCTGGCAATGCTAAGCCTAACGCTTCTGCCAAACAGTTCATCGAGTTAGCAGTGAACATGCCCGAACACGAACCACAGGTTGGGCAAGCCGAACGCTCAATCGCGTCGACATCGGTATCACATACCGTGCTGTTTGCAGCAGCAACCATCGCATCAACCAAGTCGATGCTGATTTTCTTACCGCCCAACACCACCTTACCCGCTTCCATCGGACCACCCGACACAAAAATGGTCGGGATATTCAAGCGCAAAGAGGCCATCAGCATACCTGGGGTGATTTTGTCACAGTTAGAAATACACACCAACGCATCAGCACAGTGCGCATTCACCATATATTCAATGCTATCGGCAATCAAATCTCGGCTCGGCAACGAATACAACATACCATCATGACCCATGGCGATACCGTCATCGACTGCGATGGTATTAAACTCTTTCGCCACACCGCCAGCGGCTTCAATTTCGCGCGCCACCAACTGACCTAAGTCTTTCAAGTGGACGTGTCCAGGCACAAATTGGGTAAAAGAATTGGCAATGGCGATAATCGGCTTACCAAAATCTTGCTCACCCATACCTGTTGCACGCCATAGCGCACGAGCGCCAGCCATATTGCGACCATGAGTGGATGTACGAGAGCGATATTGTGGCATAGCGGTGTCCTTCTAGCGAGTCAAAAACTGTATAATATGTCTATTCTCGCATATTTTAGTGAAAGTTGCCCCATGACTCCGCCAGACTTTGTTCAGGTTTTTCGCCAATCGTCGCCTTATTTCAATGCCCATCGTGATAGCACCGTGGTAATTTACCTTGATGGTACCGCCTTGCAGCATGGTGATGCTGCCCTGCCACTCATTCAAGACCTTGCCCTATTGCAAAGTTTAGATGTGCGCATTGTATTAGTAGCAGGTGCGCGTCCCTTTATCGATAGCGAGATGCAAGCTCAGGGATTAGACTGGCAGTGTCATCAAGGATTGCGTATTACGCGCAAAGAACATCTGCCCGCAGTAGCGCAAGCCGTTGGGCAAATGCGTATCGAATTAGAGTCTTGGTTTTCGAGCGCGCAAGCCAAACAAAGTTATGCCGTGCGTCCGCTGTTTATTTCGTCGGGCAATTGGGTGATGGCAAAACCATTAGGCATCATTGATGGTATCGATTTTCAGCACACAGGCGCGGTGCGTCGCATCGAAACCGACCCCATTAAAGGCGTACTTGATATGGGACACATCGCCTTGCTGACCTCGCAAGCCTATTCGATGACAGGCGACATTTTCAACCTGTCCAGTATGGATGTCGCTATCGAAGCCGCCATAGCCTTAGAAGCGGACAAACTCATTTGGCTGGTAGACTCCGAACACCTCAATGCGGCACGTGCTGCCTTACCAACAGAACTCTCTGCTAACGACATGCCTGCCCTATTAGACAAAGCAAACCTACCCGATAGCACCAATAAACTGCTACGCGACAGCTATCGTGCGGCACAAGAGGTTGACCGTGTTCATTTACTCGATCGTAGCCAAGATGGGGCATTATTGCGTGAGCTATTCACCCTAGACGGTGTCGGCATCATGATTAACCAGAACGATTACGACATGGTGCGCCAAGCCACCATCGAAGACATTGGTGGTATTTTGTCCCTACTCGACCCGCTTGAAGCGAGCGGTGCGCTGGTAAAACGCCCGCGCGAACAACTCGAAATGGAAATTGACTACTTCACCGTATTAGAACGAGACGGCACCATTATCGGCTGTGCCGCCCTCTATCCTTACACCGACAATGCTGCTGCCGAATTAGCCGCTTTTGCCATAGATAACAAATATCGTCGTGGCGGACGCGGTGGCAAGCTGCTCGCCGAAATCGAAAAGCGGGCGCGTCTTGCTGGCATCAAAACCCTCTTTTTACTGACCACGCAAACCATGCACTGGTTTATCCGTCATGGCTTTGTCCAAGCAGATATTAGCGCTTTGCCCAGCCAACGCGCTCAACTATATAATTTTCAACGCCGCTCTGCGGTATTTACCAAGGATCTCGCATGAGCAAATCGAACAACCGCGTTAAACACCCCTTAGCCCGCCGTGTGCGCGGCTTTCTACCTGTCGTTGTCGACGTAGAAACAGGCGGTTTTAACTGCAATACCGATGCACTGCTCGAAATCGCTGCGGTTATTTTAGATGTCGATGAACACGGCTTAATGCGACCAGGTGAAACCGTGCATGCGCACGTACACCCCTTTGCGGGTGCAAATATCGAAAAAGCAGCAAAAGACTTTCTAGGCTACGACCCCTTTAGTCAACTACGCCTTGCTATCGATGAAAAAACAGCATTGGAAGCGATTTTTGCGCCCATCAATAAACGCATTAAAGAAACGGGCTGCACCCGAGCCATTTTATGTGGACACAATGCCTTTTTCGACTTGTCGTTTGTGAAGGCTGCGGCAGATCGTCATAAGCTTAAATCACCCTTTCACCAGTTCAGTACGCTCGACAGCGTCACCTTGGGTGCTTTGGTTTATGGTCAGACGGTATTAGCAAAAACCGCCATGTTTTCGGGCATGCCGTGGGATAACGACCAAGCACATAGCGCCCTTTACGATACACAAAAAACCGCTGACTTATTTTGTAGTATTTTTAATCGTTATCCGCTGCCTGTCATTGATGCCATTAACCGACACGAAAAAGATTGAGAGGTATAATATGTCTTTCATCCTTCATCCTCAAATCGAAGTCGACAGCTTCTTTGTCTGTGATCTACCGCTATGCCAAGTGCGCTTAGAAAACGTGCGCAATTTTCCATGGCTGATTCTCGTGCCACGCATCGACAACCTAACGGAAGTGCATCAACTCTCTAACGAACAACAAGCACAATTATTAAGCGAAAGCAGCCAATGCGCACAAGCACTGTTAGCGCAGTTCGATCTACACAAAATCAATGTTGGCGCACTCGGTAATGTGGTGTCGCAACTGCATTGGCATGTGGTCGGCAGAAGAAATGACGATGATGCATGGCCTAAGCCCGTGTGGGGGTTTGCTGCAACAGATGACTGGACACCCTGTGAAGCTGAAGCCTTATGTAACAGACTGGTAAAACATTTATTAAAATAAAAGCACGATGGTATCCACTTTGCTTTAAAATTAATGCTTAAAAATTCACTCCATCCACTAATAAACTGAGTAATGCGTATGTTTCGTTTCATCAATCTGGTTTTACTACTCGTCATCAGCATGGTGCTAACCGCTTGCGGTGGGGGGGGAGGAAGCACAGTAAGCGTTAATGGGACTAACTATATTATTAATCTACTGACATTAAGCCCAAGTAGTATTAACAGCAGTACGGGCACAACAACCGTTAGTGTTAGAGTACAACAGCAAACCAGCTCAGCAATTAGTGATTATGCATCTGCAACCGTAACATTTTCTAGTACATGTACATTGCAAGGCAAAGCAAGCTTTAGTACCACAACGGTTAGCGGTGGTATCTATAGTAGTACCTATACAAACAATGGCTGTTCTAGTAGTGATACCATTACAGCGAGCGCATTAATTGTAGGAGCTGAACACACCATTTCTCCAAGCAGCAAAACCCTAACAATTACAAATACTACTACGAGCAGCGGTGTCATTCAACTTGGCTATCATAATGGAACAACCTTTATTCCGAGCGTAATTTATGGTGGTGGTAGTAGTACCAATATTGCAGCCAATAGCACACAAACCTTGCGTGTCAACCTATGGGACACCACTAATGGCACCCCATACACTACAGACATGAGCAGTAATATCAATTTTATATCAAATTGTGGACTCACAGGAAAAGCGACAATTGGCAGCGTAACCAATTTGGGCAATGGTGTATATACTGCGCTTTATACCGATCAAGGCTGTACGTTGAGCAATGCACAAAACACAATTACAGCAACAGCGACCGTTAACGCTCAGAGCACAAACAGTGCCACAACCACACTAGGAACCACTGCTGTCACGAGTGCTACTGTACAAATGGGAAGTTGTACCGATAACGCAAGTTGTACATTGGGGACATTCACTGCTAATACCTTAAAGCCAGCAAGCGCGCCACTATCTGCAGGTGGCCAAACGACAATTGATGGTGTGTTGTTTGATACAGCAGGCAACTATTATAACTCGCTCACGCAGATTACCTTATCATCAGTTTGTGCCTTGGCTGGTAAAGCCACAATCAGTAACACATCCGCAACCAATGGTCAGTTTAGTGCTGTATATAAGGACAATGGTTGCGCAACAACAGACACGATTACAGCGACAGCAACGGTCAGCAGCGGCTCCAGTTTAACGGCAACAACAACGCTCGTGGTTGCTGCTGATACAGCAGGTAGTATCGAATTTGTCGATGCAACACCAACAAGTATCGCTGTAAAAGGCTCTGGCTTAACAGAACAGTCAGCCGTTCGATTTCGAATTATTGGCAGCAGCACAGCGACCCCCATTAGTGGACAAACAGTATCATTCACTTTGTCCACCACCGCTGGCGGTGTTTCGGTAAGCCCGACATCCACCACTTCAGATTCAAATGGCTATGTCACAACCACTGTATCCGCAGGAACAGCCCCAACCCCCGTCAGAGTAACTGCAACAACTGGAGCTATTTCAACTCAGTCTAGCACTTTGTCAATTAGTACCACCCTACCTGACCAACCGCACTTTAGCATGGCGGCAATTACGCCCAACCCAACAGGAGCATGGGACATTCAAGGAACAAATACCAATATTGTTATTCTATTAGCCGACCAGTTTTCTAACCCTCCGCCAGCAGGTACTGTGGTTAACTTTAGAGCAGAATCAGGCCAAATCACGCCAACGTGTAGTACCGATACCAACGGTAGCTGTACGGTAACATGGACAACCCAAACCGCCAACACTAATCCGCCACTTCCCTATGATGGCACAACAAGCGCGGGATTAGCTTGCTACAATACTCCGACCAGCCTTGCCAATCGAAACAATAACGACCAAGCTTGTATCAATAAAGCGGGACGCGTCACCATTATGGCTTGGGTTTCAGGGTCAGAAGGCTTTATCGACAATAATAATGATGGCATTTTTAACGATGGTGATACCCTCGCTACAACGCCAGCCAACTATGCCAACCCACCAGCAACCTTAAGCGACTACTTTTATTTCGACCGTCGCGATCTAGAACCACCGTATCTCGATGCAAATTTTAACTACGTTAAAGAAACAGGCGCTGCGAATAGCGGCATACCCAACGAATACGAAGTTCCCGACGCTCAAACAACCAGCAGCGACTACACGGGAAAATATAATGGCGTATTATGTAGTAGAACCGACAACAGTTGTTCGACACAAAAGAACATCTACATTTTCCGCAATATGGAAATTGTAATGCCAACACGCAATAGCAACGTTACATTTTGGAATGCTTCTGGCACAACAACGCCTGCAAACATAACTGCAGCGGGCAATTACAATGCACTCATTCAAGACACCAATGGCAATACCATGGGCGATGGAACCAGTATTGCCATTGCTGCAAGTACAAATGCGGTCAACTTAACCGTTACAGCAACACCGCCCACTATCGATAAACAAGCTGGCTATGGACAGGCTGTTGGCTTTAGTGTGTCTCGCTCCGACCCGCTACAAGCAGCAACGGGATCAGTCGAAGTGACGGTTACCTCTGGTGGAATCATTACCACACGAAGCATTGCCGTTAGCATCTAAAACAAAAGCCCCAATTTCTTGGGGCTTTATTTTTTATCAACCTAGCGAAACAATAACGCTCGTTGTTACGCCGTAATTAACGTACCAACACCCTCATCGGTGAATACTTCGAGTAATACCGCATGCTGCACGCGTCCATCGACAATATGCGCCGATTTCACACCAGCAGTCACACTATCTAAAGCACAACGAATCTTGGGCAACATGCCACCATAAATCGTGCCGTCAGCAATTAAGCCTTCGACCATGGCATGGGTTAAGCCTGTCAACAAATTACCCTGCTTGTCTTGCAAGCCTGCAATATTGGTTAACAACATCAGTTTTTCGGCTTTCAATGCGCCAGCAACCGCACCTGCGACAAAATCAGCATTAATGTTGTAGCTATGACCGTCGTCATCGTAACCTACTGGTGCGATAACAGGAATAATATCGCTCTTAATCAGCAGGTCCAAAATATGCGTATCGACATGCGCCACTTCACCCACATGACCCAAATCGATAATTTCAGGAGCCTCTGCAACATCACTTGCTTTAACTAACTTCATTTTGGTTGCTTTAATTAAGCCCGCATCTTTACCCGTTAAGCCAACGCAGCGACCACCTGCTTTTTGGATCATACCCACAATGGCTTTGTTGACCTGTCCACCAAGCACCATCTCAACCACATCCATCGTTTCGCTGTCAGTAACACGCATACCATCAATAAACTTAGACTCTTTACCAATCTGAGCCAGCAGCTTACCAATTTGAGGACCACCACCATGCACCACCACAGGGTTCATACCAATTTGCTTCATCAGCACAATATCTCGGGCAAAACTTTGCTCGAGTTCGTCGTCAACCATCGCGTTACCGCCATATTTAACCACAATCGTTTTGCCGACAAAGCGACGAATATAAGGCAGAGCCTGTGTTAAAACCTGAGCAATCTCGGTTGCGCGCTGTGCATCCATTTGTGTCCTCTTCATCATCTAAACCCCTAAAAGCACTTGCTTTAGAATGGAATGGTTAAACCGTCAGCCACTTTTTGAATCTGTGTACGGAATTCACTTTTAATGCGTTCCAATCCTTCAGGCGTATCGGAATCAAATCGAATCACCAAAATCGGCGTGGTATTCGAGGCACGAATCAAGCCCCAGCCATCAGCAAAATCAACACGAATACCATCAAGGTCGAACAATGTGCCATTGGGAAACTCGGCGACCGCCTTGAGTTTATCCATAAACGCAAAATGTTCACCTTCGGCGAAGTGCCAATCCATTTCAGGTGTCGAAAAGCTATCGGGCAATTCGTTAAAAATAGCAGAAGCCTGACGCGAGTCTGCCGCTAAAATCTCTAGCATACGACAAGCAGCATAAATCCCATCATCAAAACCGTACCAGCGGTCTTTAAAAAAAATATGACCCGACATTTCGCCCGCTAAAGGCGCACCTGTTTCTTTTAACTTAGCCTTAATAAACGAATGACCTGTGCGCCACATCATCGGCTCACCACCTTTAGCTTCGATGTGACGTGCCAAGGTACTAGAGCACTTTACATCATAAATAATCTGCGTGCCTGCATTGCGACTGAGCACATCGGCTGCATACAACATCATCTGACGATCAGCAAAAATGAGTTTACCCGTTTCATCGACAACACCCACACGGTCACCGTCACCGTCAAATGCCAAACCGACATCCGCACCAACTTCTTTAACCTTAGCAATCATATCAACAAGATTCTTTGGTTTAGAAGGATCAGGATGATGGTTAGGGAAAGTACCATCGACATCACAAAATAGCTCGATGACTTCAGCACCAATGGCACGTAACACATCGGGTGCGAATGCCCCTGCCACGCCATTGCCCGCATCGACCACCACTTTCAGCGGACGCTTGAGCTGAATATCACCGGCAATACGTGCTTTGTAAGCAGCAAAGACATCTTGGCTACTGACCGTACCAACACCAGCCGTATAATCCTGTGTTTCAATACGCTTACGTAAATTTTGAATGGCTTCACCAGACAATGTATGTCCATCGACCACCATTTTAATGCCATTGTAATCGGGCGGATTATGACTGCCTGTAATCGCAGCACAAGAAGTTACCCCTTCGAGTGTTGCTGCTGCAAAATACACCATCGGTGTCGTTACCATGCCCACATCAACCACATTCACGCCGCCTTCAGTCACACCGCGTGCTAGTGCTGCCATCATGCGAGGACCCGACAAGCGCCCATCACGACCGACTGCAATCGCCTTGCCACCAGCAGCCAAAATCTCACTGGCTAAAGCGCGTCCAACACCGTAAGCGGCTTCTTCAGTTAAGGCTTTATCAACAATGCCACGAATATCGTAGGCACGAAAAATACTGGGGTCAATCATGGCAAACTTCCTGTAAAATAGAGAATAATAACCATTATTGTAGCCGATTCTAGGACATATAAACCATGACACAGTGCCCAAACCATCAAAAAAACTACCGATTCGGTCGAGGTGGCTCAGACGCTGAGCACCAAAAGCATCAAGCTGATATTGGCACCCTGCTCGACAATCATCAAGCCATACAGCGTCAGGTAACCTTGCTTGAAAATGGCTTTACGGCAACCACGACCAGCAATAACCCAGAAATTGTCAGCACGCTACAAACACATGTTAGTGACATGAAAGCCCGTTTTGCCAAAGGACGCGGCATTCGTAGCTGGGATAAGGTTTATGCCCTACTCTTTGCCTACCGTGAACACATTAACATCGACTACAAAATGACGCCTGATGGCGTTACCAGCATCGTCACGACAAACAACCCACAACTGGTTGAAGCCCTACACGCTCATGCTCATGCTGTTAGTGGCTTTGTTGACCAAGGTCGTCAAGGCGCTGGCGAAAGTTACCCGATTTCCCAAGCACTAGAAAAATATCTCGATGATGCCCATAGTTAATACAATTGATTTTCACTAAGGAGTTTAACATGCCCCACATTGTCTGCCCCCATTGCGCTGCCACCAATCGTGTACCTGACGAAAAAATGACCACAGATAGTGGTGCGAATTGCGGCAAATGCAAACAACCGCTATTTACTGGCAAACCCATCGAGGCAACGGCTGAAAGCTTCGCGAAACAATTGCGTAACAGCGACCTACCACTCATCGTCGACTTTTGGGCACCTTGGTGCGGCCCCTGTCGCAACTTTGCACCAACCTTTGCTCAGATTGCAGCACAAATGCCGACTCAAGCTCGCTTTATTAAAGTCAACACCGAAGAACAGCAACAACTGGCTGCACAATTTGCAATTCGCTCAATTCCAACCCTCATGGTGTTTAAGGGCGGACAAAAAGTCGGTGAGATTTCGGGCGCACTCAGCGCACCACAATTTGTACAATGGGTGAAACAATACCTTTGATACTCGACAATCTCACCCTATTTAGTCAACGTCTGGGTCACATTCGTGCGGGCGGTATTGCACTATTCGCGCTACTGCTCGCAGGTGCACAGCTCATGCAATTATCGCTCGCTTACCCTAATCTGTTATTGATTGGTGGCGAGTGGTTGTTACTACACAGCTTCGTCCTGCTCAGTCAGCGCAAGTGGCGCGTCAGTGTCGCTAGCTTAACCCTACAACTGTTAGCCGACATTGCCATTCTCGCCAGCATCTTGGCTTTTTCTGGTGGCGTGCATAATCCTTTTTTTGCACTTTTGCTGTTACCGTTATTATTAACCGTTGGTATTTTGCCACTCACATCACAATACAGCCTGCTCGCCTTGATATTGGTGGCTTCCACACTGCTCATTTTAGTGCCTGCCCCAGTATCCACGGGCATACCTAACCTGCCTAACTCAATATACGCACTCCTTTTCACCATAGATGGTGGCATCGTACGCGATACACCCTTTAATCCCATTGATGTTTTAGCAAAGCTTGGTTTATGGTTAAACTTGTTACTCATGGCAAGTATTACCGCGTTTTTTCTGTCTCGACTGCATCAACGTTTAGACGAACAGCAACAGGCATTACAAGCCGCTCAAACATCTAGCCGCGAAGAGCAACACTTACTCACGTTAGGCTTAACCGCTGCCAGTACCGCGCACGAACTCTCTACACCGCTAGCAACCATTAGCCTACTCGCATCCGAGGCACGAGACGCCTACGACCATCACGAAACAACAGAAGCAAAAATAGCACTCGTTCAGATACAAACCTTGATACAAGTCTGTAAACAACAAATCAGCGATAGCCTAAAACAACACAATCTTAACCGTAGTCATCAACTGCGCATTTTGCTTTGGTCGGACTACTTATCTCAGCTATTAGCACATTGGCAAGCGTTGCGCCCGAGTGCGTCGGTAAAGTTAATCATCGCTCAAGAAGACGCAATGCCACGAACAATCGACTTACCACAACTGACACAAGCCATTACCGCCCTACTCAACAACGCCAATGATGCAAGCAACCAAAGCGCAACGCTAACCTTGTCATGGAACCAAGCGCACGTCATACTCTGTGTTACCAATCAAGGCAATGGATTTCCAAACGCATTACTAGCAAGCTTCCCAAAGCCACAATTAAGCAATAAAGTCGACGGACATGGCATGGGGCTTATGTTAGCGCACAAGAGCATCGCTCGATTGGGTGGAAACTTAACATTAACCAATCCAGAGGATGGCGGCGCACAAGCATGTATTACCCTACCAGCCGACCTCAACTATTGGAAAATATAATGACTGCGGCAAAACACCACAGCCACAATATCAACAAAACATGACATAATTAAACAATGAATTTACTCATTACTGACGACGACGAACTGTTTGCCAATACCCTTGCCCGTCAACTGACGCGAAGAGGTCATCTTTGCGTAATGGCACACAATACAGCACAAGCAACGGCACTGGTCGAGGCACAACTTTTCGATGCCGCCATTACCGACTTAGTCATGCCAGGCGAGTCAGGATTAAAACTCGTACAAACCCTACATGAACTCGATCCCGATCTGCCCATTCTGGTTCTAACAGGTTATGCCAGCATCACCACAGCCGTCGAAGCCATCAAACTGGGGGCAAGACAATACCTTGCCAAACCAGCAACGATCGAAGAAATGCTTAACGCACTCGAACAAACACAAGGCAATGCCGACCTAGACATCGAAGCCAAACCATTGTCAGTTAATCGGCTAGAATGGGAACACATTCAAAAAGTATTAGCCGAAAACGAGGGCAACATATCTGCAACGGCAAGAGCACTCAATATGCATCGACGTACCCTACAGAGAAAGCTAGAAAAACGACCGAGCAAGGAAGCCTAGAAAAATCAGATCAAATTACGCAGAACCTCTCCTGCCAACATCAGACCAAACAACCCAGGCATATAACTAACCGTACCATTCGCAACGCGTGTGCCGCCCGTAATTGCCGCCTCTGCATCGCCTGCTGAACAAGGCAACTCGCTTGATGCCACGCAAGTGATGCCGCGCCCAATACCCGCCTTTCGTAGTTTTCCACGCACCTGACGCGCCAAACCACAGCCTTGGGTATCCATCACATCCATAATAGATACAGCGCGAACATCCAAACGACGACCTGCTCCCATACTACTATAAACAGGAATCCCCGCGCTAACGGCAGCCGTCAGCAAAGCGACCTTACAACTGACACTATCAATCGCGTCCACGACAACATTAGGCTGCATTTGCGCCAACCAATCACTCGCGTTCTCACAAATCATCTGCTCAATACAAACAACCTCGCAATCTGGATTAATTTGAGCAATACGATCGCGCATCACCGCAACCTTAGAAAGCCCTACAGTCGACGTTAATGCTACCAACTGTCGATTACGATTCGACTCACTCACCACATCCATATCAATCAACGTTAACTTACCGACACCCGCACGGGCTAACGCCTCCGCTACATAACCACCAACCCCACCAACCCCAGCCAACAACACATGAGTCATCGCTAACTTATCTACACCCACATCACCAATTAGCAACTGTGTTCGCGTACGCCAATCATCACTCATACATTTTTGCCCCATAATCTCAACCAATTGTTCTGACAAATCATCTCAACATCCAACACAGATACATTCCAAAATAGCGCTAATTGCTGCCCTAAAGTTACGACCGAATCTGGTGTTCTCATTTCATCCAGACTTATTCCGTAAGGCGCATCCGTTTCTAATAGCACAAGCGACTTATCCAAACCGTTCAACAATTGCTGACGCTTATCGGTCATATTGCTTAATAAACGCTCACCGATACCAATATAGAAGCCCAACGCTTGCCAACCTAACGCCTGTTTTAAAGAACCTGTAAAGCCATGAACAATACCACGACTATTTCGATGCTGACGAATCCACTGATAGCCACGCTCATCGTCATTCACTAAATGCAAACTCATCACACGGTCACCTTCATGAGCCAAAGCGACTTGACGAACGAAAGCATCCCACTGCAATAATAAATTACCGCGTCTAGCTGGAGAGCCATCCAACCCAATTTCACCGAGCGCTAAAGATGTATTATCACTTAACCAAGACACCAGTTGCGATCAAGGCAAATCGTCTCGGGCAACCCACGGATGAAAACCAACAGCCTGCCGCCAATCACCAGACAATAATTTCAATCGATTACACGTCAGCAACCAATCATCAGAATCAACACCCACAGCCAAACCACCAGACACACTTTCTGGTTGCCACGTATTAACCACTGCATCTAGATGAAAATGACTATCAAACCACATAGAAGTTCCAAATACAAAAAAGCCGAGCATTGCTCGGCTTTTTATCTTTCAACGTACTACTTATTCAGCAGCAGATGAACTTTCAACCAACTGAATCACTGCCATCGGTGCAGCATCACCAGCACGTTGACCAATTTTCAAAACGCGAGTGTAACCACCAGCGCGCTCTTTGAAACGTGGACCAATGTCGGTAAACAACTTGCCAACGATATGAGCATCACGCGTACGCGCGAATGCCAAACGGCGATTATGTACAGAATCAACTTTAGCCAAAGTAATCAAAGGCTCTGCGAACATGCGCAGCTCTTTTGCTTTAGGCAAAGTTGTCTGAATTTGCTCATGTTCAAACAGTGCATTGCACATATTTTGAAACATTGCCTTACGGTGCGAGCTTGTGCGGTTGAATTTACGACCGCGGTTCATATGACGCATGGTAAATGCCCCTTAATTATTGCGTGGCCTTAGCAGCCAAAGACGCTGGTGGCCAGTTTTCTAGCTTCATACCCAAACTTAACCCACGTTGAGCCAAAACATCTTTGATTTCTTGCAAAGACTTCTTACCCAAATTAGGTGTTTTAAGTAATGCACTTTCTGTACGCTGCACCAGATCACCAATATAAAAAATATTTTCCGCTTTCAAGCAGTTTGCAGAACGAACTGTCAACTCTAAATCATCAACTGGCTGCAAAAATACAGGTTCAAATTCGACTTCTTTAACACCCGTTGCTTTCACATCGGTATAAGTCATATCAACAAATGCTGATAACTGAACGTGCAAAATTGTTGCTGCTTGACGAATCACTTCTTCAGGATCCAATGTACCATTTGTTTCGATATTGATAATTAACTTATCTAAATCGGTACGGTTTTCAACACGCGTGTTTTCTACCGCATAACTAATTGACAACACTGGAGAAAAAGAAGCATCCAAACGTAAAACGCCAACTGGAGAGGTTTCACCTTCACGGTAACGTTGATTCGCTGGAGAATAACCACGACCACGCTGAACTTTCAACTGCATTGACAAACTTGCGCCTGCTTCCAAATTCGCGATGACATGCTCAGGGTTAACGATATCAATATCATGGGTTGCTTCAATATCAGCGGCAGTCACAACACCTGGACCTTGCTTCTTCAAAGACAACATCGCCTCTTCACGAGACCCCATGTTTAACGCAACACCCTTCAAGTTCAACAAAATTTCGAGTACATCTTCACGCACCCCATCAATTGTTGAAAACTCATGCAGCACACCATCAATCTGCGCTTCCACGACGGCACAACCCGACATGGAAGACAACAGAATGCGACGCAATGCATTGCCCAGCGTATGACCGAAACCACGTTCAAGTGGCTCCAGCGTAACTTGGCTATGTGTGTTAGACAGACGCACAACATCAACTAGGCGTGGCGTCAGCAACTCATTCATCATTTACGGCTATCCTTGGGCTCAACCCTGTTTACGGATTACTTAGAGTACAATTCGACGATTAAATGCTCTTTAATATCGGCAGACAAATCACTACGATCTGGCAGCGTCTTTAAGACACCTTCGAACTTACTGTTATCTACTTCAACCCAGCTCGGCAATCCTTTACGACCAGCTAACTCAATAGAAGTAGCAATACGTTGCTGAGCACGAGCACGCTCACGAATGGTAATAACATCACCAGCCTTAACCTGCATAGATGCAATGTTAGCTGTGCGACCATTCACCATCAATAAGCGGTGAGAAACCACCTGACGCGCTTCCGCACGTGTCGAAGCAAAGCCCATACGATAAACGACGTTATCTAAACGACCTTCTAATAGCTTCAACAGGTTTTCACCAGTAGAGCCTTTCTGACGGGCTGCTTCTTTGAAGTAACCAGCGAACTGCTTTTCTAGCACACCATAAATACGGCGTACTTTTTGTTTTTCACGCAACTGAATACGGTATTCAGTTGGTTTAGCCATCGCAGCACCATGCTGGCCTGGAGGCTGTTGCAAATTGCATTTACTTTCTAACGGACGTAAAGAACTTTTTAATTCTAAATCAGTACCTTCGCGACGTGAAAGTTTACATTTTGGACCAATATATCTTGCCATGAAATCGAACCTCGGTTACACGCGACGCTTTTTCGGAGGACGGCAACCATTGTGTGGAATTGGCGTCACATCTGAAATGTTCAAAATTTTAAAGCCGAGCGCATTAAGCGCACGAACTGCCGATTCGCGACCAGGACCTGGCCCCTTAATACGGACATCCATGTTCTTAACACCGTACTCTAACGCAACAGTGCCAGCGCGTTCAGCAGCAACCTGTGCAGCAAACGGTGTACTCTTACGTGAACCACGGAAACCGCTGCCACCAGCCGTCGCCCAACTCAAGACATTACCTTGACGATCAGAAATACTCACAATCGTGTTGTTAAAGCTCGCGTGGACATGGGCAATCGCATCGTTCACTGTAATTTTTACTTTCTTACGAACGCGCGAATCTTTGGAAGGTCTAGCCATACTAATTCTCTCTTCCTATTATTTCTTAATTGCCTTGCGCGGACCCTTGCGAGTACGAGCATTTGTCTTGGTACGCTGACCACGCGCAGGCAAGCCGCGACGGTGACGAATACCACGATAACAACCCATGTCCATCAATCGTTTGATGCTCATGGAAACTTCACGACGCAAATCACCTTCCACCGCAAAAGTGCCGATTTGGGCACGAATGGCTTCCAGTTGATCTTCTGTCAATTCGCGAACTTTCGTTGTAGGAGCAATTCCTACAGCTGCGCAAATACTTTTAGCACGCGTGGGTCCAACGCCATAAATAGCACGAAGACCAATCACGATATGCTTATTGACTGGGATGTTTACACCAGCAATACGGGCCATACCCATCTACTCCTAATTTTGTACGCCAAGAAGCGGTAACCCACTATTATAGCGAGTATTGCCGCTCCATTCAAGCTTATTAACGCATTTGCATTTTCTTCATCATGCCAGGATATTGTCCAGACATGACAAAAGATTGCATTTGAGTCATGAAATCCATCACAACTACCACGATGATCAATAATGAAGTGCCACCAAAATAAAAAGGGACATTCCAATAAAGGATCAAAAACTCAGGCAACAAACAGACCGCTGTAATATACAAAGCGCCTGCTAAAGTCAACCGACTCATAATGGTATCCAGATAGCGTGCCGTTTGATCACCAGGACGAATCCCTGGAACAAAGGCTCCCGAACGACGTAAGTTGTCGGCCGTATCTTTTGGGTTGAATACAACTGCGGTATAAAAGAATGTAAAAAACAATATCGCAACTGCATACAGTCCAACATACAGCGGTTGACCTGGCGACAAAGTCGTCGCTAAATCTTTAAGCCATCCCATTCCTTCGCCTGAACCAAACCAACCACCCAAAGAGGCGGGGAAGAGAATGATACTAGAAGCAAAGATAGGAGGAATGACACCCGCCATGTTCAGTTTAAACGGAATATGCGTCACTTGTTGTTGAAACATCGAACGCGCATTCGTTCTTTGAGAAAAATGTACCGTGATTCGTCGTTGGCCGCTTTCAACAAAAACGACAAACCCTGTTACTAACATAATGACTGCCAGCAACATAAAAACAACGAACACACCCAATTCGCCTGTGCTCACTAACTCTAATGTACCAGCAAAAGCAGCAGGCAATCCAGCAACAATCCCTGCAAAGATAATGATAGAAATACCATTACCCATACCACGCTCAGTGATTTGCTCACCAAGCCACATTAAGAACATCGTTCCCGACACCAAAGTCGAGACGGCAATAATCTTAAAGCCGATACCAGGGTTGATGACTACTGACAAGCCATTAATCTGCTGCGCCTCTAAAGCAATCGCAACACCTAACGCCTGAAAAGTAGCCAAAGCCACTGTGCCATAGCGCGTGTATTGCGTTATTTTACGCCGACCGCTCTCACCCTCTTTTTTCAACTGCTCAAGCGTTGGCGAAACAATCGTCAACAATTGAACAATAATCGAAGCAGAAATATAGGGCATGATACCCAAAGCGAGAACCGAAAGACGCTCAAGCGCACCACCCGAGAACATGTTAAACATGTCTAAGATTGAGCCTTTTTGCTGCGCAAACATTGCTGCCAACGCCACAGGGTCAATGGAAGGAACAGGAATATGTGTACCCAATCGATAAACGATCAACGCACCCACAACAAAGAGGATACGTTGAACGAGTTCTTGCGACCAAGTACTTTGAGCTGGTGCCACTGCTGACATATTAGGCTACTTTTGCCTTTCTTGCCGCACGCTTTACAGACTCTTTAATCTTTGTGCTCTTCGCGTCAAGAAGTTTACCGCCAGCCGCTTCAATCGCTGCTGTCGCTGCTGCCGTTGCTTTGATGCCCACTAACGTTACTGCTTTCGTGATAGAACCACTTGCAACAACCTTAACGAAATCAAACTTACCTGCAATAACACCAGCTGCTTTTAAAGTAGCCACATCAATTGTCTCGCCTTCAATATGATTTAAAGCATCAAGACGAATATCTGTTGCCTTCAACCCTTTCAATGATGTGAAACCAACTTTCGGCATACGACGCTGCAATGGCATCTGACCGCCTTCGAAACCAACTTTATGGTAGCCGCCTGAACGTGACTTCTGACCTTTATGACCCTTACCAGAGGTTTTACCTAGGTTTGAGCCGATACCACGACCGAGACGCTTAGGGGCCTTTTTCGCACCAATTTCAGGTGCAAGATCATTAAGACGCATCATTAAGCCACCTCTTCCACTTTCAGCATATAGCCAATTGAACGAATCATACCACGCACTTCTGGTGTATCCACCAATACGCGAGAAGAATTCATTTTACGCAAACCCAGACCCTTAACCGTTTCACGGTGGTTAGGCTTGCGACCAATTGGGCTTTTTACCAATGTTACTTTTACTTGTGCCATGATTAGTTCCCCAAAATCTCAGCAACTGTCTTACCACGCTTTGCAGCAATGCTATCAACAGTATGCATTTCAGTTAAACCTTTCACTGCAGCACGAACTACGTTACCGTCGTTACGCGAACCTGTGATCTTAGACATCAGGTTGTGTACACCAGCAGCTTCCATTACCGCACGCATCGCACCACCAGCAATAACACCAGTACCTTCAGACGCAGGAATCAATGTAATCTTAGTAGCACCAAATTCAGCGATGGTTGGATGCACAATCGTACCATTGCTCAATGGAATATCACGCATGGTCTGCTTAGCGCGATCCATTGCTTTTTTGATTGCAACTGGCACTTCACGTGCTTTACCCGTACCAAAACCAACGCGACCATTACCGTCACCAACAACTGTTAATGCAGAGAAAGTCATAACTCGACCACCCTTAACAACTTTGGTTACACGGCGAATCGACACCAGCTTTTCGATCAGCGCATCACGCTGCTGATCATTTTTGTCTTCAATTTCGACGCTCATCTTGTCTATCCTTAGAACTTGAGACCGGCTTCACGAGCAGCATCAGCTAACGCCTTAACACGACCGTGATACAGGAAACCGGAGCGATCAAATGCGACTGCTTCGATACCAGCAGCTTTAGCACGCTCAGCAATTGTTTTACCAACAGCGACAGCCGCATCCACATTACCCGTGTACTTCAATTCAGACGCCATAGCTTTCTCGACAGTCGAGCAAGCAGCAATCACCGTTGCGCCATCAGCTGCAATTAGCTGAGCGTACATGTGACGTGGCGTACGCATGATGCACAAACGTGGCATACGCAGTTCGCGGATTTTCATGCGTGTGCGTAGAGCACGACGCAGACGACTGGTTTTCTTATCCATGTCTTAATCCTTACTTCTTCTTCACTTCTTTGCGAACGATAACTTCGTCAGAATACTTAACACCCTTGCCTTTATAAGGCTCTGGTGGACGGTAACCACGAATTTCAGCCGCAACTTGACCCAACATTTCTTTGTTAATTCCTTTCAACAGAATTTCAGTTTGTGTTGGGGTTTCTGCTGTAATACCAGCAGGCAACTGATGCACGACAGGATGAGAGAAGCCTAATGTTAGGTTGACAGCATTACCTTGCACAGCAGCACGGTAACCAACACCAACCAACAATAACTTACGCTCAAATCCAGCGCTGACACCCTGAACCATGTTCGCAATGTTGGCGCGCATCGTGCCAGCTTGAGTCCAAGCGACAGCGGTTTCACTCGCAACATTAACAACCACTTCAGAATCGGTCACCGATACAGTAACTAACGGGTGAATGCTGCGCGACAAAGTACCTTTAGTACCTTTAACGCTCACCATACCATCCGCAACACTTACCTCTACACCCTTAATAAGAGCAACAGGCTTTTTAGCAATACGAGACATCGCACAACTCCTTAGGCAACAGTACAGATAACTTCGCCACCCATGCCCGCATTGCGTGCTTGGCTGTCGGTCATAATACCGCGAGATGTGGATACAACAGCAATACCTAAACCGCCCATCACCTTAGGCAATTCATCCTTGCCCTTGTACACACGTAAACCTGGACGGCTAACGCGCTTGACAGCTTCGATTACAGGCTTGCCTTGAAAATACTTCAACTCAATCTTGAGAGTAGATAAAGCACCTTCGCTGGTTTCAGCGAAGTCAGCAATATAACCTTCATTCTTGAGCACTGTAGCAATTGCCTTCTTCATTTTAGAAGATGGCATTTGTACCATACGGTGTGTAGCACGTTGCGCATTCGAAATGCGAACCAACATATCACCAATAGGGTCAGACATACTCATGGTCAATGATCCTTCTAGAAATGCTTACCAGCTTGCCTTGCGCAAACCAGGAATTTCCCCGCGCATGGTTAGCTCACGTAATTTAATACGGCTTAGACCGAACTTGCGGTATACGCCATGAGGGCGACCCGTCAAGCGGCAACGACGCTGTTGACGAATAGGCGCTGAATCACGAGGCATTTTATTCAATGCATCGACAGCAGCCATACGCTCTTCAAAGCTTAATGACTCATCACGGCTTTTCGCACGTAAATCATCACGTTTCGCTTTGTAACGACCAACCAGCTCGGTGCGCTTTTTATCACGCATAATCATGGAAACTTTAGCCATAACTCACCTTACTTCTTGAACGGGAAATTGAATGCCGCCAATAATGCGCGACCTTCATCGTTAGTTTTTGCAGTCGTAGCGATAGTAATATTCATACCACGCATCGCATCCACTTTCTCGAATTCGATTTCTGGGAAAATGATCTGCTCACGAATACCAAAATTGTAATTACCCATGCCGTCAAAACCTTTGGCATCCAAGCCGCGGAAGTCACGTACACGTGGCAATGCAACGTTAACTAAGCGATCTAAAAACTCATACATATGAGCACCGCGTAACGTTACTTTACAACCAATTGGCCAACCTTCACGCACTTTAAAGCCAGCAACTGACTTACGCGCTAAAGTCTGCACAGGTTTTTGACCTGCAATTTTTTCCATATCAGCCATGGCGCTAACCAAGACTTTCTTATCCGCCAACGCTTCACCAACACCCATATTTAGGGAAATCTTGGTTAAACGTGGCACCTGCATGACCGACTTATAGCCGAATTGCGCTTGCAATGCTGCTACAACGTCTTTGCGGTAAAACTCTTTTAAACGTGACATCTATCCACCCGCAATCAGTCAACGACCTTGCCGGTCGACTTGAAAAAACGCACTTTTTTATCATCCACAAATTTGTAACCGATACGGTCAGCTTTTTGTGTTTCTGTATTATAGAGCGCAACGTTAGAAGCATGAATGGTCGCTTCTTTTGCAATAATGCCACCTTCAACACCTGCAGCTGGATTTGCTTTTACGTGTTTCTTGCGGATATTGACACCTTCAACCACCAAGCGGTCATTTTTAAGAATAGCAACGACATTGCCGCGCTTACCCTTATCACCACCTGTGATTACGATAACTTCATCGCCTTTGCGAATACGGTTCATAACTTAAATGCTCCTTACAGCACTTCTGGCGCCAAAGACACGATCTTCATAAACTTATCGCCACGAAGTTCGCGTGTCACTGGTCCAAAGATACGGGTGCCGATTGGCTCCTGTTTGTTATTCAGGATAACAGCAGCGTTGTCGTCGAAACGAATGGCACTGCCATCTGGACGGCGTAACGCTTGTGCGGTACGAACCACAACAGCAGTGTACACGTCACCTTTCTTTACCTTACCACGTGGCGCAGCGTCTTTAACGCTGACCTTAATGAGATCACCCACGCCAGCATAGCGACGCTTAGAACCACCAAGGACTTTGATACACATGACTCGTTTGGCGCCAGAATTGTCCGCCACTTCGAGAATCGTCTGCATCTGAATCATTGCAGCACCCCAATAGAAAAAATCAATAACAACAAAACAACCGTCTTTCTGACCAGTTTCGCAAGCGACTTAGTCTAAAAGACGGTGTAATTCAACCAAATTTTGATAAGTATATCAGTCTTCAGCGCGTTCGTCAATACTCACCAACGCCCAAGCTTTACGCTTAGAAATTGGCTTTGTTTCAGAGATCGTCACTGTATCACCAATACGGCACGCATTGTCCGCATCGTGAGCCATGTACTTATCTGTCTTTTTCATAACCTTGTTATACAGGGGATGACGAACAGAACGCACAACTGTCACCACAATCGTTTGCGGCGTTTTTTGTGCACTGACGACAACACCCTGCAGGGTACGCTTAGTGCCTACGCTCATACTGCTACCCCTTTCTGAGTCATAACAGTCTTAACGCGAGCAATATTGCGACGCACTTTGCGCTGCAATGAGGTATCGCGTACCTGACCCATTTTAGATTGCATGCGTAGGTTAAATTGTTCCTTACGCAGCGCCAACAACTCTTCTTTTAGCTGTTCCATAGTTTTATCTTGCATTGCGTCCATGTTACATCACCGAACGTTTAACAAACACGGTCTTAACAGGCAGCTTGGCAGAAGCCAGTGCGAAAGCTTCACGTGCAGCTTCTTCGCTTACACCTTGAATTTCGTACAGGATTTTACCTGGCTGAATCTGAGCGACCCAATACTCAACGCTACCCTTACCTTTACCCATACGCACTTCTAGTGGTTTTTGAGTAATTGGCTTGTCAGGGAACACGCGAATCCAAATTTTACCACCACGCTTCACTGAACGCGTTAATGCACGACGTGCCGCTTCAATTTGACGTGAGGTGAGATTACCACGATCTACAGACTTAAGACCAAACTCGCCAAAGCTGACCGAGCTGCCTGTCTGCGCTAGGCCGCGGTTGCGACCTTTTTGTACCTTACGAAACTTCGTACGCTTAGGTAATAACATAAAAGCTACTCCTTACTTTGCCGCGTTCGCACGTGGACGACGTTGCTTAGGTGCTTCTGCTTGACGTTCAACTAAAGGTAATTTACCTAAAATCTCGCCTTTGAAGATCCAAACCTTAACACCGATAATACCGTAAGTGGTTAGAGCTTCTGCAAACCCATAATCCACATCCGCACGGAATGTATGTAAAGGCACACGACCTTCACGATACCATTCCGTACGCGCAATTTCAGCACCATTCAAACGGCCAGAGACCATAATCTTGATACCTTTCGCGCCAGCACGCATCGCATTGGTAACCGCACGCTTCATCGCACGACGGAACTGAACACGCTTCTCTAATTGTTGTGTGATTGACTCACCCACTAATTGAGCATCGAGTTCTGGCTTACGCACTTCTTCCAACGTGATCGATACGGGAACGCCGGCCAAAGCCGTTACTTCTTTGCGTAACGCTTCAATATCTTCGCCCTTGCGACCAATGATATTGCCTGGACGTGCTGCATGTAACGTAATACGCATACCATTAGCGACGCGGTCGATATGAATTTTACTAACGCCGTTCGCCATTAACTTCTTTTTAAGGAAGGTACGAACTTCGAAGTCACCGACAACAAAATCGGCAAAATTTTTACTACTGGCATACCAACGCGAATTCCACTCTTTAGTGATACCCAGTCGAATGCCATTAGGATGGACTTTCTGACCCATTGCTAAACTCCCTTAACGCTTGTCGCCGACGACAACAGTGATGTGGCTTAAACGCTTAACAATGCGGTTACCACGACCCTTAGCACGAGCGCTCATGCGCTTCATACGGGGACCTTCGTCGACATAGACTTCAACAATTTTTAAGGTGTCGATGTCTGCGCCTTCGTTATTTTCAGCGTTAGCCATGGCAGAATCCAGAACCTTCTTGAAAAGGTCTGCTGCTTTCTTGTCAGAAAACGCCAGCATGTTAACTGCATTTTCAGCTGTCTTGCCGCGAATCAAATCCGCAACCAAACGCGCTTTCTGCGGAGAGATGCGGGCATAACGATGCGTTGCACTTACTTGCATAGTTTGCTCCTTACTTCTTCGCTTTCTTGTCGGCCGCGTGTCCGCGGAACGTACGCGTTAGTGAAAACTCACCAAACTTGTGACCGACCATGTTTTCAGATACATATACAGGAATGTGCTCTTTACCGTTATGAACAGCAATCGTCATCCCCACCATTTCTGGCAGAATCATGGAACGGCGCGACCAAGTTTTGATCGGCTTTTTCGAACCAGACTCCTTAACTTCGAGCACCTTTTTCCAAAGGTGATGGTCAACGAACGGACCTTTTTTAATCGAACGTGGCATGTCTCAATCCTTATTTCTTAGCTTGGTGACGACTGCGTACAATAAACGCATCGTTAAGCTTGCTCTTACGTGTCTTCTTACCCTTGGTCTGAACGCCCCATGGAGTCACAGGATGCTTACCAAACGTACGACCTTCACCACCACCGTGTGGGTGGTCGACAGGGTTCATGGCAGTACCACGAACAGTCGGACGAATACCGCGCCAACGAGCAGCACCAGCTTTACCTAACTTACGCAAGTTATGTTCTTTGTTGCCAACTTCGCCGATTGTCGCTTTACATTCTGGGTTAACACGACGCAACTCACCAGAGCGCAAACGCACCAACACAAACGCGCCATCGCGACCAGCAACTTGAATAGAAGTACCAGCAGAACGAGCAATTTGCGCGCCTTTACCAGCTTTCATTTCCATCGCATGCACAATCGTACCCACAGGAATACTACGTAACGGCAAGGTGTTACCAACTTTGATATCTGCAATATTAGCAGATACAATTACTGCGCCCATTTCGATATCACGTGGCGCTAAAATATAACGACGTTCACCATCAGCATACTTTAACAAAGCCAAATGTGCGCTACGGTTTGGGTCATACTCTAAGCGCTCAACTGTCGCTGGAATATCAAGCTTATCGCGCTTGAAGTCAACGATACGGTAATTACGCTTATGACCACCACCTTGGTGACGAGTCGTGATATGACCATTGTTATTACGACCACCTTTACGCTTTAGGCTTTCAACCAAAGACGCTACAGGATCACCCTTGTACAGATTAGGTTCAACAATTTGAACCACAAAACGTTGACCAGGTGAGGTCGGTTTTTTCTTGACGATTTTTGCCATGATTGTTTCCGCCCTTATTCTGCCGACATCAACTCGATCTGCTGACCGGGTTGTAGACTAACAATGGCTTTACGCAATGCATTACGACGACCTGGACGGCCCTTAAATACTTTACGTTTACCCGCAATATTAATCACGTTAACAGCATTGACTGTGACATTAAACAGGGCTTCAACCGCTGTTTTAATCTCAGTCTTGGTTGCAGTTGTGTCTACATCGAAGACATACTTGCTGTTCTCTGCCATACGCGCAGTCTTTTCAGAGATGCGTGGCGCACGCAGGATGGTATAGATTTTTTCTTGGTTCATGCTAGGCGCTCCTCAATTGCTTTGAGTGCATCACGTGTTACGATGATTTTGCCGTAACCAATCAAACTGACTGGATCGATACTATCAACATCACACACACCACCAGCGTAAACGTTACGAGAAGCTAGGTATAGGTTCTCATCTAACATTTCAGTAACGATTAACGCATCGCTAACACCTAAAGACTTCATCTTAGCAACGAATTCTTTTGTCTTAGGCGTTTCTAGCGTGAAGTTATCCACAATCATTAAACGATCTTGACGATTTAATTCTGCCAAAATGCTGCACATTGCTGCGCGGTACATCTTTTTGTTAACTTTTTGATCAAAGTTACGTGGAGAAGCTGCAAATGCGCGACCACCGCCAACCCATAAAGGACCGACTGATGAACCCGTACGAGCACGACCTGTACCTTTTTGATTGAATGGCTTTGTTTTACCACCGACCACTTGGGCACGTGTTTTTTGAGCTTTAGTGCCTGAACGAGCGCGTGCCATAAAGGCAACAACCACTTGATGCACCAAAGCTTCATTGAAATCGGCACCAAATAAGGTGTCGTTAGCTACCACAGTGCCTGCATCGGCGCCTGTCTTGCCATCAAAGAGTTTGATATCCATGTACTACCTTCCTTAGCCTTTAACCGCTGGCGATACAATGATGTCAGTACCGTTAGCACCTGGCACAGCGCCACTTACTAAAATAAGACCGGCTTCATTGTCAACACGTACGACTTTCAGATTGAGCGTAGTTTGCTGCTCGCTACCCATATGACCTGGCATCTTCTTACCCTTGAACACGCGACCTGGCGTCTGGTTTTGACCAGTCGAACCAATCGCACGGTGTGAACGCGAGTTACCGTGAGTCATATCTTGAGTGCGGAAGTTGTGACGCTTAACACCACCTTGGAAACCTTTACCTTTGGTCGTTCCTGTGACATCAACCATCTGACCTTCGCTAAAGAGCGTCACATCGAATGCTTGAACTTCTTGATGCGCAGCTGCTTCTTCTGCCGTTAGGCGGAATTCCCACAAGCCACGACCAGCTTCAACATTATGCTTTACAAAATGACCTGCTTCTGGCTTATTGACACGGTTCGCTTTAACAGAACCCGTTGTTACTTGCACAGAAACATAACCATCTGTTTCTTCCGACATAAAGCGCACGATACGATTTGCTTCAACTTCGATGACCGTTACCGGAGTCGAGTTACCAGCTGTATCAAAAACACGCGTCATGCCGAGTTTTTTACCTACTAAACCAAGGCACATTGTTTTAACCTCGTATTATTACAGTTGTCATTACAATTGATGACAGCCCATTAAAATGGATTAGCGCAGTTCGATCTGCACGTCCACACCAGCAGCAAGATCAAGCTTCATTAATGAATCTACGGTCTTTTCTGTTGGCTCTACGATTTCCAACATACGTTTATGCGTGCGTAATTCGTATTGATCACGGGCATCTTTGTTAACGTGCGGGGAAACGAGTACAGTAAAACGCTCTTTTTTGCTCGGCATCGGGATTGGACCGCGAACCTGAGCACCAGAACGTTTGGCAGTATCACTGATTTCGCGAGCAGCTTGATCGATCAAACGGTGATCGAAGGCTTTCAAGCGAATACGAATGCTTTGAGTTGCCATTTGAATTCTCCAAAGAACAAATAAAATGATGCCATAGAGCATCGCGGAATTTAGCATTATAAGACATCGACAATATAAATGCAAACAATAGCTAAAAGAATTAATTAGCAACAAAAAGCCCGTCATTACTGACGGGCTTTTTCTGTGATGACCTTCACGAGACTTAC
>DZAT01000119.1 GCA_022736205.1 Thiomicrospira cyclica | reverse complement strand
ACTTGATTTCCGAAGACTCCTCGCTGTATTCGCGGAACCAGTTGCCGTCAACCCACAACCAGCGTTCGGTAATGGGCACTTCACGCTCGGGCATAGATTGCTTTTTCCCGCCTTGTTCAAACTCTGGAACATAGGCTTTGATACGCAACGATACATCAGCAAAGTTGCCGTTGATATTCATGCCGTCAATGACTACGCTATCTTTGTACTTGATGCGTCCCAAGCGCTTTTGATAGAGATCTAAAGGCCATACGGCACGCATAAATGGATCAAGATAGCCATAGCCCACATCATACTTGCTGTTAGCCATGGCCTTCCAATAGCCAGTCACGCGACTACTAAGCGCTTTTGCATCGGAGGCTTTTTGTTTCTTGCTGAGTTCTAAAGATTGTTGCAAGGCGGTATCGTTCAACGCAATGGAAAACAGCTTTTTCTGAATACCGGCATCACTGGTGATGTTTGCGGCTACAAAGTGTTGGCCAAGAGCGTTGCGGTATCCGCCCTCCGTGTTAAAGGCAATGATATTGTTGCCATCCGGTTGGCCTGCTAAGGGCTTGTTGTTATAGAGCCATGTTTTGCCAAAATCTTCGCTATAGGCAAAATATAGACGGCCACGAATATCACGCCAGTCTTCCCATACAACCCAGGTGCTACCGGGCTTGTCCCCAAAAAAGACTTGAGCGGCATCAGCTCGACTGGTGTTGTTGGCTTGTGTGTCGCGGATGATTTTAGGCTCACTCCAGTGGGCACCGTTATCTGTGCTGCTCACTACATAAAACGTGTTCATCGCTTTGGGATCTTTAAGACGCCATGTTCCGGAAATGGCCATCATTGCGTGGCCGCTGGCTGCATCGTGAGCCACTTTGAGTTCGGAGATGTCAAATCCTTTGATCGTAGGGAAGTCAAAGTTCGTCCAATTCGCGCCCTTATCATCCGACCATAGCCCGCGTATGAGGAACTCAGATTTGTTCTGGCCATGTTGCTCAACCCACATGACAAACCAGCGCTTTTCAAAGCGAAAGGCACGAAAGATGGGGGTCACGCTGTCGGTTGATGTTGCAATCACTCGGACAGCATCAAATTGCCCACTTTGAGCGCCGCGCTGGCGCATAAGTATCTGGGGGGGGCTTTGTGAGCCGTCCCAGCTGAACACGGCAACATCATTATCTGCGCTGATAATCCATTGGGGATAAAAGCCGGGTAAAACTAATTCAGTTGCCGAGGGGTGACCTTGGGCATCAATGTGTCGATAGTAGAGGTTGTACTTGCTCTGGCTTTGTGGGTTGATTCGCTCGCCATACCAGAGTGCATGCAGCCCCTGTTGCGTGGTGTTATTGTCTGGATGGATATCAAAACGCACCAAAGGCTCAGTATCGAAGCCCTCGACACCTATTTCCAATGGGGGGGCATCGCCTTGCTTTAAAAACAATCCTTTGCTGGGTATTTTGTCGCGCCACAGCGTGGCGGGACTGTCATCAGTTAGAGCAAGCGCTATGCCAGAGGGTGCGGCACCCGATGCGCCATCAACGAGCATTTGTACGCTGCCTTGCGGTGAGCGCAGATACAACGAGCTTGTGTCTTGATAGTAGGCAAGCCACACACTATCGCGCTCTGGATTGTTTGTAAGCTTCCATTGGTCGTCCAGACCTATTGGGGTGTTGTTCAGCCATGTGACGGCGGACGTAGACGATGAGTTATGTGATCCACAAGCCAGAAGCGTGAGACTTGCGGCGAAAATAATCGGTAGCATGGCAAGGTTTGGTTTGTGAGCAAGCATAGTTGATGTATTGGTCATGAAAAATTTAATTTATAATTCTATGTTATTGATAGGACTTACGCAAAAGTGTTTTAGCAAGGCAAAGTGCCGAGGACAGTACACTTAGTACGGTGAGGCGCTTTAACGCAGCTGGGGAGGCTTTGCGTAAGTCCTAATTAAGTCACTTGGGTATAAGGGGGGGGGAGTGAAGGCAGAAGCCCAACAAAAACGCTGCGCCAAGATACTTCAGTTCAGTGGCCAATAAAAAAGCCGCCCCAGAGGGCGGCTTGTTACAAAGCTAAGACAGCCTTGAATTAGCGCAGTTGGAACGCGTTGTTGAAGGTGCCAGTTACGGCTTCGCCGTTGAAGGTAGGCTTGCTGTTGTAATCAAGCTTGATCACAGAGGCCTGAGTAAGGCCGGTAACACCGCTGTTTGCGATGGCAAGTTGACCCCAGCCGCCGTTAGGAGTGGATGTTTTGACACCTACAGAAACCAAAGCCTCTGCATTCACAGCACCCACGCAAACTACGGTCTGTTCAATGGTGCCAGAGTATGGGTTTTCGTCACGGTCAAACATGGCAATGCCACGACTTGCGGTAGCGTAGTTCAAAGACAGCTTGGTGTTTTGGCCAGTTGCATCATTACCGTTGAGCATGTTTGCGTCAATTGGAGTAACAAAGAACTTGGTAGTAGTCTCACCCCAAGGCTTGATGCTGATGTTCTGGCCGGTAGTTGCAGTGATGTCTGTGTCGTTAGCGAAGTTTCCGTCGACAGCGCGACCAGCGGTGTAACCCCAAGTTGCGCCAGAAGCGAACTCATAAACCATGGCCTCACCCTCGATCAGCTGGACTTCATCGCGGGTTTGGGTGTCAATCATCAAGAAACCACGCAGAGCGGTGGTATTTACGCCACCAAGTGCAGTCTTAACAATTGCGAAATCTTTGTTAGAGCCTACCCAGTTGTTATTGATGCTTGGGTCGTTGAACAGTACGCCTTTAGTGGTTGAGCCGAAGTGCGCAGCCAAGTCAACAGTTTGGAGGTCGAACTGTGAGGTTGGCAGGTACTGGTCAAACTCGGTGCAGTTAGCGGTGTTGTTTTCAGCGTTAGCGCCTGACTTGGCGCGAAGCTCCCAGTGCAGTTCACGGCTAGTTGAGCCGTTGATTATGCTTACAACGGTAGTTACGGTGGCGCTGTTCACAACGTATGGGAACAGGATTTGTGAGGCTTGGGCGGTGCCCA
>DZAT01000052.1 GCA_022736205.1 Thiomicrospira cyclica | reverse complement strand
TATCTAAAATGCGTGCAACCAAGCCAGCCATACGGCTGGCATCGACTGGCGATTCAGATACATCAAGGTTATCGGCATTCAAACGCGCATTCAGCTCACCCATTACCCAGTTAGCCGCGATTTTGGGATCTTTAGCGCCTGTACCTGCAACAACCGCTTCATAGTAATCAGCAATGTCACGCGAACCTGTTAATACCATTGCATCGTAATCGCTCAGTTTGTACTGTTCGATGAAACGGATACGCTTCGCATCGGGCAATTCTGGCATGTCGCCTTTCACGGCTTCAATCATCGCTGGGGTGATGATCAGCGGCAGTAAATCAGGATCGGGGAAGTAACGATAGTCCATCGCGTCTGCTTTGCTGCGCATCGAGCGTGTTTCGTCTTTGGCGGCATCGTACAAGCGTGTTTCTTGTACCACTGCACCGCCCGCTTCGATGATGTCGATTTGACGTTCGACTTCGAACATAATGGCGCGTTCTAAAAACTTAAACGAGTTAACGTTTTTAATTTCTGCACGTGTCCCCAACTCTGCACCCACTTTGCGAACAGAAATGTTGGCATCGACACGGAACGAGCCTTCTTGCATATTGCCATCACAAATACCTAAGTATTGCACCAATTCATGCAGTTTTTTCGCATAAGCCACCGCTTCCGCTGGCGAGCGCATCTCTGGTTCTGACACGATTTCGAGCAACGGTGTGCCAGCACGGTTTAAGTCGATGCCAGATGCACCTTCAAAGTCTTCGTGCAAAGACTTACCCGCATCTTCTTCCAAATGCGCGCGTGTTAGGTTAATGGTTTTTTTCACGCCACCATCGAGTTCGATGTGAATTTGACCACCGATCACCACTGGCAATTCAAATTGCGAAATTTGGTAACCTTTTGGCAAATCGGGATAAAAATAGTTTTTACGCGCAAACACAGACTTTTCAGCGACCGTCGAGCCGACTGCCAAGCCAAAGCGAATTGCCATATCGACAACGCCTTTGTTCAGCACAGGCAATACCCCAGGCATCCCTAAATCGACTAAACAGGCTTGTGTATTAGGCATCGCACCAAACGCGGTCGATGCACCCGAAAAGATTTTTGTCTTGGTTGCCAATTGGGCATGAACTTCAAGACCGATAACGGTTTCCCATGTCATAGTAATGCTCCTTATGCCCAAGCTGCTGGTGTTTTAGTGTGATGGTCGGTTGCTTGCTGGAATTGATGTGCTACGTTCAGCAAGCGCGGCTCGCTAAAGTAGTTACCAATCAACTGAACCCCAATCGGCAAAGCACCCGCAAAACCTGCTGGCATAGCAATCGCTGGCAAACCCGCTAGGTTGACGGGAATGGTGTAAATATCGGCCAAATACATGGCTGTCGGGTCACTGGTTTTTTCGCCCAGCTTCCATGCTGGGGTTGGCGCAACCGGTCCTAAAATCACATCACACGATTCAAAGGCTTGCATAAAGTCTTCTTTAATCAAGCGACGCACACGCTGTGCTTTCAAATAGTAGGCATCGTAGTAACCTGCAGACAACACATATGCCCCGACCATAATACGACGTTTCACTTCAACACCAAAGCCTTCGGCACGTGAACGCGTGTATAAGTCGTTTAAGTCTTTCGGGCTATCGCAACGGTGACCAAAACGCACCCCATCGTAACGCGATAGGTTAGAGCTGGCTTCAGCAGGTGCAATCACATAGTAAGCAGGCACAGCATGTGCCGTGTTCGGCAATGACACATCAACCAAAGTCGCGCCCAATTTTTCCAATTCGGCAGCAGTGGCTAAGGTAGCCGCGCGGACTTCGTCAGATAAGCCTTCGCCAAAATACTCTTTCGGCAAACCCACTTTCAACCCTGTCAACGGCGCATTTAAACTACCCACATAATCAGGACGATCACCTTCTGCACTGGTCGAGTCACGCTCATCGAAGCCAGCCATCGCTGCCAACAAATGCGCACAATCTTCGGCTGTTTTACCCATCGGGCCGCCTTGATCGAGACTAGAAGCATAAGCGATCATGCCATAGCGCGACACACTACCGTAGGTCGGCTTAATACCTGTAACGCCACAAAAAGCGGCTGGCTGACGAATCGAACCACCCGTATCTGTGCCTGTGGCAATCGGTGCAAGACCAGCAGCCAACACAGCAGCACCACCACCCGATGAACCACCCGGAACCGCTGCCGTATCCCACGGGTTACGCGTCACACCAAAGGCGCTGTTTTCGGTGGTCGAACCCATCGCAAACTCGTCCATATTGGTTTTACCCAAAGTAACCATACCCACTGCATTGAGTTTTTCAACGACCGTTGCATTGTATGGCGCTTTGAAGTTTGCCAACATTTTTGAAGCACAGGTGGTAATAATGTCCTGTGTACAGAAAATATCTTTATGTGCTAACGGCATACCCAACAATAAGCCTGTTTCGCCAGCAGCACGACGCGCATCAGCAGCTTGTGCTTGCGCCATTGCCAGTTCAGGCGTTTGCGTAATATAGCCATTGATTTGACCGTCGTACTTTGCCATACGATCACTGAAATACTGTGTCAGCTCGACACTCGAAACAGACTTGTCTTGCAATTTTCCTGCAAGCTGCACCATCGACATTTGATGAAAATTCATAATTAAACCTTACTTTTTCGCAACCACTTGTCATTCCCGCGTAGGCGGGAATCCATAAAATCGGTGACATAGATTCCCGTTTTCACGGGAATGACGAATTTTATTCAATAACCTTAGGAACGAGATATAGCCCCGCTTCAACGCGTGGTGCAATTTGTTGCACATATTGGTGAATGTCTTTTTCAATCACCACGTCATCACGTAACCGCTGAACCTGATCTAAGGGGTGCGCCATTGGCTCAACACCATCAGTATTAATCGCAGCAAGCTGATCAAATAAACCAACAATCGCATTGAGCTTTTGACCTACCGCAACCACTTCATCGGCACCGATTGCCAATGCACCCAAACGAGCGACTTTATGAACATCAATTTGATCGGACACTTTCGCTTCCTTTTCCTGTAAAATAGTCTGATTTGCACTCGGGGAAACCCGTGTTATGCGTACAACCCAATATAATAGCCTATTATACAAAACCCCGCGATAAGGATGACATCATGTTTGGACGTTTACGAGGTCTTTTTTCCAATGATCTGTCGATTGATTTGGGTACAGCCAACACCCTTATTTATGTCAAAGGTCGCGGCATTGTTCTCGATGAACCTTCGGTTGTTGCCATTCGAGATAATGGTGCTGGCAATCGTCAAATCGTGGCGGTTGGTACCGATGCTAAACGCATGCTGGGGCGCACACCCGGTAACATTGCCGCCATTCGTCCGTTAAAAGATGGCGTGATCGCCGACTTTATGGTCACTGAAAAAATGCTACAGCATTTTATTCGTAAAGTTCATCCTTCGCGTTTCTTTCGTCCTAGTCCGCGTGTCCTTGTTTGTGTCCCTTGTGGATCAACGCAAGTTGAGCGTCGCGCGATTCGCGAATCAGCTTCTGGTGCTGGTGCGCGTGAAGTTTATTTAATCGAAGAGCCAATGGCGGCTGCTATTGGTGCGGGCTTACCCGTATCTGACGCATCAGGTTCAATGGTCGTTGATATTGGTGGCGGAACAACGGAAGTGGCGACTTTGTCGTTGAATGGTATTGTCTATTCTGACTCGGTTAAAGTCGGTGGTGACAAGTTTGATGAGGCAATTATTGCATATGTGCGCAAGACCTACGGCATGCTCATTGGTGACGCTACGGCTGAACGCATCAAAATGGAAGTCGGAACCGCTTACCCAGAATTAGACCCTAAAGTTGTCGAAGTACGTGGTCGCAACCTAGCTGAAGGGGTTCCTCGCAGTTTCACAATATCTTCTAGCGAAGTACTAGAAGCCTTACAGCAACCCCTACAAGCCATTGTAGGTGCTGTGCGTACCGCGTTAGAGCGCACACCACCAGAGTTAGGTTCGGATATTGCAGAACGTGGTATTGTGCTTACGGGTGGTGGTGCATTGCTCAACAATTTGCATCGCCTCATTGCTGAAGAAACAGGCATCCCTTGCGTCGTTGCCGATGAACCGCTTACTTGTGTCGCTCGTGGTGGTGGTCGTGCGTTAGAGTTAATGGATGAGCAAGGCATGGAAGTCTTCACACACGAATAAGTGCTAACATCGTGCCAAGCCCTCAAGCTCGCAGCTTAACCAGTTATGACCACTGGCAGTTTGTTGCTGCTTGTGCTTTATCGTTGATACTCATGGTTATCGACGAACAAACACAACTGATGATGCAGTCGCGCATGGTGCTATCAACACTGATTCAACCACTGGAATGGTTGGCACGCTTACCTGAAAACTGGATCGGTCAGAGCAACCAAGCGCTTACCGATCGTGCGACCTTAACAGCAGAAGCAGATAAACTACGCTTGCAAGTGTTGCTGTTGAGTCAGCAACTGCAAGCAAGCGAGCAGATCAATCAAGAAAACGATCGTTTACGGATGTTGCTGGGTGTCGCTTCGCGCGTTAATCAAAGCAAGCTTATGGTAGGGTTAATTGTTGATCACAGTCCCGATCCTTTTCGCCAAATTGTACGCATTAACAAAGGCACAAAAGATAACATTAGAAATGGAATGCCTGTCATGGATGCGCATGGGCTCATGGGGCAAGTACTCAGTGTCAATTTCAATGAAAGTGATGTGTTATTGGTGAGCGACATCGCGATGAAAATTCCTGTTCGCGTGGTACGCACAGGCGCTCGTGGCATTGTGCAGGGCGATGGTAACACCGAATTAAACCTCAAGTTTTTACCAACTACCTCAAATATTCGCGAAGGTGATGTGTTAGAAACATCGGGATTAGATGGGCGCTATCCCAGCGGTATTCCTGTAGCAGAAGTGGTCAATGTTAAAAGCCAAGCTGGCTCTGTCTTTTGGCAAGTATCGGCACAGCCTGTTGCTAAAATCGGCAGTAGTCGCGAGGTTTTGTTACTCATGGGCAAACCCCTAGCTGTCGAATCGGTAACACCATGAAAACCTTACGTTGGCTGGCATCACAGCACCAATCGCACAATCGTTGGCTTGTGCTGATGACATTATTATTCGGCGTACTCTTCGATAGTATCAGTTGGTCTTCTTCTTGGGGCATTGCTTTTCCCGATTTAACCCCACTCATTTTGCTCTACTGGGTCATGGCGTTGGCTAATAGCAATTTTTTGTTAACGGCTTTTTTCTTCGGCATCTTACACGATGTGCTCTATCATACGGGACTGGGAACCTACGCCCTGATTTACTGTTTACTGGTCTATCCGATGCTACATGTCAGACTACAACTGCGTAATAAAACCCTATTACAAATATCACTGTTTATTGGTGTCTGGATGCTGGCGCATCAACTACTGGTATGGCTAATTACCCCTGCAAATCACTTAGCTGGACAAAATATCGCTTTTTGGTTGGCAGCATTGGTATCGGCATTACTGTGGCCACTGATTTTTATGATCTTGCGCACCTTGCGCAGAAACGCGCACATTCGTTAAGCCAAGATGATCAGAACACAGCATCAAGACAGAAATCAAGTACGCCGCCGTTTAGTCGTGGTATTTGGTGTGGTTTTGCTGTTGTTTTTAGCACTCATATTACGCATGGCTTGGCTGCAAATCACCCATCACGAAAAGTACCAAGAATTGGCAGATGGTAACCGTATTCGTATCGAACCCATAGCGCCAATCAGAGGGCGTATTTTGGATAGAAACGGACAAATTCTTGCCGACAATCAAACGGTTTACACGCTAGAATTACACCGTGACGAGTTGCCGCGTCCCCGCTCGTTGCAAGCAGTGCTCGGCAAACTACAAGAATTTCAGCCCTCTTTACCCAGCTTAGATGATCGTGTTAGCACACGCTTGCAGCAACAATGGCGACGCATGAACCGCCATCTGCCTTTCACGTTAGCGCGTCTAACCGAAGAAGAAGCGGCACGCTTTTCGGTTGATGCATGGCGTTATCCTGGTTTTGTGGTTAATGCTGTGGCACAACGCATTTATCCACAAGGTCAACGCGCTGCCCATGCGGTGGGCTATGTGGGACGTATTACGGTCGAAGATTTGCGCACGTTGGATTTCGAAAACTATCGCAATACTGAATTTGTGGGGCGAAGTGGTATCGAGCAGAGTTATGAAGCCGCTTTGCACGGACAGACAGGCTTGCGTTATGTCGAAGTCGATGCGCAAGGTCGACAGGTGCGAGAACTCAACCGTATTGCGCCTGAGTCAGGTAAAGATTTAATTTTATCGCTTGATTTAGAACTACAAACCTTCGCTGAAGACTTGTTGGGCGAGCGAAAAGGAGCGATTGTTGCCATCGATCCTCGCAATGGGGATGTTTTAACCCTCGCCTCTACCCCGACATTCGATCCCAACGCCTTTATTGCACGAATGGACAACGACACCTATCAACAATTGATTAATGACCCCAAAAAGCCGTTATTTAACCGTGCCATTCAAAGCAAATATCCGCCTGGATCGACCATCAAACCTTTTATGGGACTGATTGGATTAGAGTCAGGACTGATTACGCCAAGCAGTAAAAAATACGCAGGTCCTTCCTTTGAATACAAGGGCATGGTTTATCGAGACTGGAAAAAAGAAGGACATGGCACGGTTGATCTCGATCTTGCGATTACCCAGTCATGCGATGTTTTCTTTTATGAACTCGCTTTAGACATGACGATCACACGCATTGATGCGGGCTTAGCCCCCTTTGGTATTGGTGAAAAAACAGGCATTGACTTGAATTCAGAATCCACGGGTGTTCGTCCCAGTGCGGCATGGAAGCGTCGGGTTCATAATAAACCTTGGTACCCTGGTGAAACCATTATTGTGGGTATCGGACAAGGCTATTTACTCACTACGCCCTTACAATTGGCATCGGCAACAGCAACATTATCGGTGCAAGGCAAGCGTTATCGTCCACACATCGTCCACGCAGAAGAAGATTTCTCTCTGCCCACTGTACCCATGAAAGCGGCTAACTGGAAAGCGGTTGTTGATGCAATGACCCACGTTATGACAGCACCGACAGGAACAGGGCGACGCTCTGCACCGTTAATTCATAACACAATGGCAGGTAAAACAGGGACGGCTCAAGTGGTTTCTTTTGCTAAAGACAGTAAATATAATGCCAGCAACTTTAGTGAAGAACAACTTGATCATGCTATTTTTATTGGCTTTTCGCCTGTTACCGATCCCAAAATAGCCATTGCGGTACTGATTGAAAATGGGGGACATGGTGGCGAAACCGCAGCGCCCCTCGCGGCATTGGTTGCTGATAAATGGCTGGGTAAAATAGGAAGCACACCATGACGGGACGGCTGTTTGACCTAAATACCGCGACGCGTTGGCGATGGCGCTTTTACCTAGACCCTTGGCTACTGATGGGCATTGCGGCACTGGCTACTTTTGGCAGTTTAATCATTTATAGTGCTGCCGATGGTGATGCTACGTTTATCGAAGCGCATTGGCTTAAACTTGCTTTGGCCAGTTTGCTGATGATCGCTGCGGCTCAGTGTCCGCAACGCTGGTACAGCAATTTAGCGTTATTGGTTTATCTGATTGGTTTATCGTTATTGGTTGCGGTGATGTTGTTTGGCGAAATCAGTAAAGGGGCGCAACGCTGGCTTGATTTTGGTGTCTTTCGCTTTCAACCTTCAGAAATCATGAAATTAGCCATGCCTGCAGCACTCGCTTGGCTACTGTCGCAAAGTCATCTGCCACCGAAATGGACCACATTGATGCTGGCAAGCATCATGTTGGCGATTCCTGTTGCGTTGGTCGCCAAACAGCCCGACTTAGGTACAGCCATTCTGATTGTCGCTTCGGGTGGTATGGTGATCTTTTTTGCAGGACTGGCTTGGCGTGTTATTGCAGGACTCTTGCTGGGGGTTGCGGTTGCGGCACCTATCGCTTGGAACCATTTACATGAATACCAACAAAAGCGTGTGCTAACGTTTTTAAACCCAGAAAACGACCCTCTCGGTTCGGGTTATCATATTATTCAGTCTAAAATTGCGATCGGTTCTGGCGGATTAGAAGGTAAGGGCTGGCGCAATGGCAGTCAGACACAACTCGACTTTTTACCCGAAAGTCATACTGATTTTATTTTTTCGGTATTGGCAGAAGAATGGGGACTGATTGGTGTGTCAGTATTATTAACGCTGTATTTATTTGTGATTGCACGTGGATTTTATATTGCTTGGCAGGCGCGTGACTCGTTTGGTCGGCTGATGGCTGGCGCAATAACAATGAGCTTCTTCATTTATATTTTTATCAATATCGGTATGGTATCAGGGCTTTTGCCTGTGGTGGGTGTACCGCTGCCACTAATTAGCTATGGCGGTACGTCACTGGTGACACTGATGCTTGGTTTTGGCATGCTGATGTCGATTCATGCCGAGCACAAACGCAATCCGAAGCGAAGCATGTAACAGGATAGCTAAACGCTAAAGCTTTCGCCACAGCCACACATATCTTTGATGTTGGGATTATGAAATTCAAAACCTTCATTCAACAACCCATTTTTAGCATAATCTAACGTCATGCCTTCGAGTTGCGCCATGCTCTTTTTGGGCACAACGACTTTAACATCGTCGCATTCGATGACCAGATCATCATCTTTAATCTCGTCAGCATAGTCAACAATGTATGCAAATCCTGTGCAGCCACTGACCTTAGTAGCCAAGTACAAGCCGACACCACGACCGCGCTTGAGCAACATGGTACGAACACGAGCGACGGCTGAAGGCGTTAAGATAATACTCACAATCGGTTCCTTTTAATCATTAACGACGGCGGATTTGTGCTATCTGCACAGTTTGCTGTCTGGGAAACTGAGCCTGACGTTTTTCTAATAAAGCGCCCAAACTAATTTGCGTTAAAAAACCTTCGATCATGGTCGATAAATCATCCCATAACGCATGCGACAAACAAGCCTCTCCTTGCGCACATCCCTCACCACCGCGACATTGGCGTGCATCAAGGTCTTCATTCATCGCTCTCACAATACGCTGAATTGTGATCTTATCTAAGGCTTCTGATATAAAATAACCACCACCTGGACCTCGCACACTGTTAACCAGTTTTTCACGACGCAACCGTGTAAAAATTTGTTCTAAATAAGATAGAGAAATACATTGGCGAGAGGCGATATCTGCTAAAGAAACAGCGCCCGACTGCTGATGCAAAGCAATATCTAACATAGCTGTTACAGCGTAGCGGCCTTTTGAAGTTAATCGCATAATTGCCCTCATAAATAATCATATGTTGAATTCTTTGCTATCTTACCAAGGTCACTTAAAATCCGCAATAGTTGACTATCTTTGTCAGGTATTAGGTAATTGTTGGCAATCGTCATCCAATGCGCATACATCCAAAGATGGTAACAACACCTCAGGTATAATGGCACCTAAACGAGAAAGCTCTTGTTGTGCCAACTTTAGTTGCGCATCTAAAACCAAAACATGATCGGTTAGTGCATGAATCGCACGCTCAACAGGATCGGGCGTATCCTTGCCGGCACCATATGCATCAAAGCCCAATAAACTGCTGGCTGCTTGCGCGCGCTTTGCCTCTTCTTCTGTTTTTCGGCGTACAACATGCCCTGGAATACCGACGACTGTGGCATCGGCAGGCACATCTTTAACCACCACGGCATTAGAGCCAACGCGTGCATTATCGTTAACGGTAATAGGACCAAGTACCTTAGCACCCGCACCGACAATAACGCCATTACCCAAGGTTGGATGACGCTTACCCGCTCGCCAACTCGTGCCACCAAGTGTCACACCATGATAAAGCGTGACATCGTCACCGATTTCAGCCGTTTCACCGATCACAACGCCCATTCCATGATCAATAAATAACCGTCTTCCAATAGTCGCTGCAGGATGAATTTCGACCCCTGTAAACCAACGCGCAATCGTAGACAACCAACGCGCCAACAATTTAAAGTCATTACGCCAAATCTTATTGGCGAGCCGATACCAAAATACCGCATGAACACCAGGATAAGTCAGCAAAACTTCCCATGTTGACCGCGCAGCTGGGTCTCGTGCAAACACACATTGGACGTCCTCTTTCCACAATTGCCATAAAGTCATCGTTCTTTCTCCTTGTTGCCAAACGCCAATCTTGCTACGCGCTGCATACTGCGCAATACGCCACGCAACATCATCAACTCTTCAGACTCTACATCGCTACGAATCAACAAGCGTTTAAAGCGACGCATTAAACGATCATGCTGACGATCATCTAAAAATTCAATATCTACCAGTGTTTGTTGTAAGTGATCGTAAAACTGAGCAAAGGCTTCACTGGTCGCCAACGTTTTTTCTGACGGCTGATTGCTGGGTGCGCCCTGGCGCTGTTGTGCTTGCATCCACAGCTCATATGTAAAAATTTGCACACCCATTGCCAAATTGAGTGAACCATACTCAGGATTGGTGGGCACATGCCCCAAAACATGACAGGCATCTAATTCTAGATTGGTCAATCCCGAACTTTCACGCCCAAACACCAAAGCGACCTGCGCTTGCGCATCAACTTGATCTAACACTAAGCTTGCAGCAGCGCGTGCATCGATTTGAGGCCAACGCGAGGCACGTTGACGTGCACTTGTGCCAATCACAAAGGCGCACCCCTTTAGGGCATCCGCTAGGGTATCGACAACACGTGCGTTAACAAGCACATCTGCAGCGCCACTGGCTAATGCCGTTGCCAAACCATCGGGAAAGATTTTTGGATTGACCAAAACCAGCTGTGACAATCCCATGGTTTTCATCGCCCGTGCTACCGAACCAATATTCCCTGGATGTGTCGTCTCGATCAATACAACACGAATAGACGCTAATCTTGTCGTTAATTCGGATAAAGACACAACCCCCATCCCTTGCTCGACCATGCTATAATCTGCGCCCATTACTTGTTCTTCTCTCATTTTGTCTGTTTGTATTAAAGGAAAGCTGTATGCACCCTATTCTCAATGTCGCGACCATTGCGGCAACACGCGCTGGTAACACCATTTCTCGTCATCTCCAGCAAGCAGACAGACTCACGATTGAAAGCAAAGGCGAAAACGACTTTGTCAGCGAAGTTGACCGTGCAGCCGAACGCGATATTATACAAACCATTCAAAAATATTACCCTACTCATGCGATTTTAGGCGAAGAAAGTGGCTTTATTGGCGATGATGAAGAATATTTGTGGATTATTGATCCCTTAGATGGCACGACCAACTTCTTACACGGCATCCCACAATTTGCCGTTTCGATTGCTGTTTTGCATCGTGGAAAACTAGCACATGGCGTCATTTTTGACCCTGTGCGCCAAGAAATGTTTAGTGCATCTAAAGGTGCTGGCGCACAAATGAACAACCGACGCATCCGCGTGACAGAACAGCGTACGCTCGCTGGGTCATTACTGGCAACAGGTTTCCCCTTCCGCGACTTTGACCACTTAGATGCCTACATGGACACCTTAAAAGCCTTTATGCCACAAACAGCTGGCATCCGTCGTGCAGGTTCTGCCGCATTAGACTTAGCGTGGGTAGCGATGGGACGTGTCGATGGTTTCTGGGAATTTAAATTAAACAGTTGGGACATTGCTGCTGGTGCGCTCATCGTGCAAGAGGCTGGTGGACTGGTATGCGATTTTGCGGGCGGTGAATACTATCTCAATTCGGGCAATATCGTTGCTGCCAATCCTAAACTATTAGCAGCCATGATGAAAACCTTAGCGCCTGTGATTCCTGAAGCTTATCGTAAGTAATTAGGGCACACTTCGACAAGCTCAGTGCGAACGGAAGTTATAAAAACCTACCTTTTCTTCATCTTCGCGTAGGCGGGGATCCATAAAATGAACGAAGTAGATTCCCGCTTTCGCGGGAATGACGTGTTTTTAGAGATTTCCTACATAAGCATGAACTGCTGTGTTGCCTTTTAGTAGCGATTTGTGATCTTTGTGCAGTTGTTGCTTTAACACGTTCAGATGATCAGACATCACACTACTCTGCTTAATTAACTGTTCGATTGCAGCAACCTGAGCATCGCTTAATGGGCGTGATAACTGAGCAACAGTGCCTGCAACAGATGCCTGCCATTGCTCGACTTGCTGAGCATAAGCCTCTAACCCATCCTCATCAACAGGATGGGTTAACGCCTCAGCTTCAATTAAACAATTTAATAACAGATGATCCATGATTACGCACTCGTAGTAGTAAAGGATGCAGCTAAGGAATCACGCAAACTGTTCAGATTAGAAATGGTCGTATTGACAATCGAAAACTGCTGCGTGTAACGCGCTAACGCTTGCTCATAGCGAGTGTCCACCTGTTTTAACTTAT
>DZAT01000011.1:16505-41115 GCA_022736205.1 Thiomicrospira cyclica | reverse complement strand
CGTTGTGGCAAAGGTTATTCTCACCAAAGCATTCATAAATGCCCTTCCCTCTATAGCCGAAAAAGAAGTGTCGTACACCGATGCTAAACAACCTGGACTATATCTTCGCCATTTCAGAGCAAACAAATCATTTCGCTACAATTCCACAATGCAGGGCAAGCCGATAAAAATTACTATCGGACAATGGCCTGATGTTACCGTTGATGAAGCCAGAGAAAAAGCGCGACACTACCGCGTCATGCTCGATAAGGGCATAGACCCACGCTCAGCGAGAGGAATGGTCGAGCCATCTGCAAAAGTCTTACTGTTATCTGATATGTGGCTATCCTATTCTACTGAACGCGCCCCGCGACTCAAGAAAACTTCAATCACAGGGCTTAATCAGCAGTCGCAGCAGCATGAAGTTTTTCTGTCGATGCCGCTGATCCAGTTGTCAGAGCATACGGTACTGGACTATTTCAACCGACTGAAATCACCCTCCTCCGCTAATTTATTCATGCGAAATCTACGAGCGTGCATCAACTGGGGAATGCAAGACGATACTTATAGAGAATCACTGCCAACAACTAACCCTGTCACAATCCTGAGCAAGAAAAAACTGTGGCACAAAGAACAGACGCGAGACATGGTATTGAACGACACCGACATACCGACATTTTTCAACGCGGTCAGTAGACTGCAACCAAATATGCGCGGGTTGCTGTTATTCCTATTCTACACTGGTAGTCGCTTTAATGAGTGTCAGAATATGGAGGTAGATGATGTTCGTGGACAGATTACATTTAAGAACACCAAGAATGGAGACGACAGAATAATTCCCCTCACCAAACAGGTCAGGGAAGTTTTAGAGTGGTGGAAGCCAGAAGATGTGCCGTCTTCATATCGTGTTCACATGCGCCGATTCAAAGAGTACATGGGCATGGACATAACCGCACACGACCTGCGTCGCTCATTCGCAACCTTGTCAGAATGGTGCGAAATACCGACTGGCGTTGTTATGCAAATCATGGGGCACAAACCGTCTGGTGTACATGAGGCTAATTATAGAAAAAGACCAGTAGGGTTACTACGGCCTTTCTTGGAGCGGTTTAATGAGTGGCTAGAGTCTAAAACGGGTTTAACGACCAAAACAGAATCAACATTCCGCTAATCAATAGCGGCTTCACAAGTGATTCGTGATAACGATTTGCCCTCAAAAACCAAATGTTCTACTTGTTTTATAACAGTGTCCACAACTTCACCGCTAGTCGATAAAGTTAATTTATCGCCAACATTGTAACCAGCGGCAACAACGGTCAAAGTAAAACGGCGTTTTGGTTTGCTTAAATACAACTCAGACAAACCACGATGCCGCAATGCCGCTGCGTCGCCATAACTATATTCTGTCGTGACGCTTGGCGCTAATTTGTTACCAGCGCCAGAAATAACGGCAACTTGCATTACTCAGCCTTGAACCAAATCATGACTTGATAATCGGCATCTGCGTTTGACGGCTTTGCGGGTAGCGTTAGCTTGTAAAAATTCGCCTTTGTTTGGTAGCTTGCTTTGCCGATATAAACGCCGAGCGCTGGCGGCGTTCCCGTGCCAGTGTACGACAAGACAATATTCCCACCGCTTGCCCTTGCGGTTCGTTGCGATGGCGACCCGCCAAACCACGTCATGCTCGAAAGCGTCACAACTGGTTTGCTTGTGTTTGCTTCCGCCGATTCCACGAACTGTAAAACATCGCTCGCGTTGATTGTTTGATTTTCAGCAACCTTTGTCATTGTGCCACCAGTCACGCCAAATGTTATTGTCTGCTCTCGCCCATCGTGGTAAAGCGCAATGTAAACGTCCTCGCCCCAAGAAAATTGGGTTTTGCCACCGTTATAACCAGTCGGACGGTCATCAATTTGCGCTGTTAATTGCTGCTGGTCTTGTGCACCGTTTGGCGTGATTACCACTGTTGATACTTGAGCCATTTTTATTCCCCTTCGATAACTAATTGCAAGGCTTCCGCCTTGTTATAAACAACGCGAAACGCCAGCGGCTTTGTCGTGTAGGTTACGTTTGCCAGCGCATAATCATCCGCGCCGCCAGCGATGATTCTATTGCCAGAAAAAACAGATTCCGATAACGAATCAGAAAGATAATTAATGCTTGCAATGCTGTTTATTGGCTTGGCAACGGTTGCCGTACCTTCCTTAAATTCGACTTGTTCTGATTTAGTCAACGTAACCGCGCCAAGGCTTGCAATTGAAACATACGCATCGATTTGTGTGTGCGACACCGTTGCCGTAGTTACGCCATAAACGTACAGCATCCAATGGTCGCCAACCGCTTCAATTTCTGTATTGATTGAACCGTTACTATCGCCAGCATCAGAAACAATAATTGCGTTATAACCAACGCCGTCAATAAATGTTTCGTTCAACTCCAGTAAATCATCGTCATTCAATTGCCACACAACGCCAGATGGTCTATCAATCGGAATGACAACAAGGTCATTGCCGCGCATAGCAAGCGCTGCACCAATATCACTTGCCACACCAGCAACCGCCGTCATGACCGATGTTTTATCAACATTCGTAAGCGTGATTGACGACGTAGGAATGCTGTAATAAGCCTGCACATCTGCCGCATCAAACAACGCTTTTGACGTTGCGTAATTATCATCAAGCGGCGATGATTTTAGCTTGCGTTGTGTCGTGTATAGTTCAACGTCAATTTGCTTACTTACAGCCGTTTTGCGCGTGTTTTTAGCGACAAAATACGCATCCAGCGCAATGCCTGCAACATTAACAATCGCATCGCCATTAATTCGTGCTTTTGCTGATTCCTCAAAAGAAACGGACGCGCTTACTTGCCAAGCGTTTTCACCCATGGATGTTGATACCTGCAAGCGCAACGGATCGATTGTGCCAAATGTCGTTACTATTGACGCTGGTTGCGGATTAACAATCAAGAATTGATGGTCTGCTACAAATGCGGTCGGTATAGTGTAATTCACCGACGCTTTATTCTTTGTCAACAAGTCATAAGGCGATAAATATTCAACACCAACGCGCTCAACGGCGTAATAATGACTTGTTATGGGTGCGTCAACCAACGCTCGCCCAACGTAACCAAACGAACGATAACTGCCAACAATATCGCTTTCGCCATAACTCGACACCGTAGCGCTAACTGTTTCGCTTCTAAAATCCGCTGGCACAACAATGCCGCTGTAAACAATGGTCGATGTGTCGTAATGCGACAAACTAACATTTTCAACAACTACAGGCTGCCAATACCTAGACAACATCGGCAGCCGCAATATCTGCGCCGCTTCATAAACGCTTCTCGTGCGATTGAACATCAACGCGTCTTGGTCTGCCAACCTAGAAAACGGCGAACGTACAGACTGAAATGCTGCGTTTCCTGCTCGCCAAAATTCCCACGCATCGGCGGTAGATTTTTGTAAAATTTCTGGGATTTTGTACTTAAATATCGGCGCAAAAAAATACAGTGCGCGTTGGTCATACGGGATACCGTGAGCAATTTCAAACAAAACGGAATTTTCGTATGACGACTTAAAATCAATAAATATTGATGGGCTAACGTATGTCGAAAGCAGAACATTAATTCTGATATTGTTTTGCTTTTTAAGCCTGCCAGATGCCGTCATTTCTGGGAACGAAGCGGAAACGGTTACATTTATTGGCGTTTTAATTTCACCACTAAACGTCATTTGCTGCAATGCGGCTGAAAGCGTTACTTTGTTTGGTGTTTTTATTGCACCAGTTGCCGTCATTTGCTGCAATGCGGCTGAAAGTGTTACCTTGTTTGGCGTTTTTATTACGCCGCTTGCCGTTATTTGTGGGAAAGCGCACGATAAATAAGACGACTTAACTGTGTCGGGTCGCACCCAAACTATTGTTGTGTAGCTGTATGACTCATAACTGATTAACGAATAAACGTCTTGACAGCCAGTTGGGTCATAATATTTGTAGTTTTCACCAGTTACGAATGTGAGATTGTTTCCACTAATCGTGTAACCAACATTGTTGATAAGGTTCTCGTTATACTGCGAACCGCTACACGTATTGCTTGCGAAGTTCGTTACAAAAAGGCGTTCAACTTTGTCGCTTCCCGATATTGGGTATCCACTAAAATCGACAACAATATTGCTTGCTGATAGCGTGTTATGCAATACCGTTGCCACGGTATTCCATACGCCACCATCGAAGTATTGAAACTCAATATTAAAATTGTAACTGGTGTTTGCCATTACGCAATGACCGTAACGCTACCAGAACCAGAAATAATGTCGCCGTTCACGATATTTAGACTAGACATAATTAATTCAGCGCCACTTGTGCCAATCGTGAAATAAATGCGGTTGTCGCTTGTTGACGTTCCGTCTGTCATTACCGCGTAACCAGCCGTACCCGTTGCCACCGCCGTTCCAACCATGTTTGAAATATTAATAACGCCGTTGGTTATCGTTTGAGTTGACGCGTCAAGCGTAACCAGTAATGTTCCTGTTGGCGCTGTTTCTGCACTTGCTGGCTTAGTGCCAGAATAAACATAAACACTATAACCAAGCGAACTTTGAACCGCGCCAGCGATGGTTGCTTTGACAATATTTGCAAACTGCATTTTCTTTCCTTTTTTTTAACTTAGATAAACTTGCCAAATTTCTAAAGGCATTACATTAAAACCGTAACGATAGAACTTGTTTCTTGCTTCTGACGAAAGCAACCTTTTTGGGTCGCTTTTATATATTACTTCCGATGCCCCACTAAAAACTTTTTTAGCCTGTTTTACTAATTTTTCTCCGCCGAAAATACCGCTTGCGCTGTTATAACTTCTCAAAGCATTAAACTTTAAATCGCAAAATTCCATAAATAAACATGGATACTCTGAGTATAGATTCTTTCCAGCAGTAAGAAAAATAAAATTAAAATATGGGTTTGTGTGAATAACACTTTGATGATAGTTATACCCTAAAAGTGTTTCCCCGATATAAAATCCGTTATTATCTCTATGCACATCTACAATTCTATACTTATATAAAAACACTATTCGCAAATTATCGCTGCTAACATAAACCTTTTTTCCAGCGCCTCTATAAGCATATTGAATATATATTTGTACCGGTTCAACTCCATTATAGAGAAAATCGTTATCGTCCAATCTGCGATATGTGTTAGCTCTCCCGTTCGTTTCGTATGTTTTTACAGTTGAATATATATTCTGGTCGTATTTTAAAATCGCAAAATCAGCGTCATCAATCTTTTGCGTAATAAAGCGCCAAGAAATAGACTTATACCCAACTACACGCCGAAACGCGCCGAGATTGATAGCCTGTGACGGTATCTTTATCTCGTTACTCACGCAGTGGCGTCCTTAAATTCAAACGTCATTTTACTGCCCTTTGAATCCTTAAACGTGATACGTTTCATCACCATAACTTTTATTTCCGCTTCACTTTCTTCATCTCTAATCGTTTTCTCAATATCCTCGCGCGAGTCTTCCTTAAATTGCAAGTCGCACGGCTTTCCAGACGCGGCGTTATAGGCAACAAAATTCCCGCATTTGTCTTTAATATATTCGCTGCCATCCATTCCTCTGAAAACATAAGGCTTCCCTATCCCAACGCCGCTAGAAGCGTCTGTAGTGTCGGCGCTTCCGTCAAAACAGCTTTTTGTTTGCGTCGAAGTAGGCTTACAATCAGCATATCTCGGCTTATTACTGTACGGCTTACTACTGTACGGGTTTATATTGACTGGCTTTGTTGGCAGGCTTGGTTTGGGTAACGTCGGGTTATAATACTGACTATTTGGATTGTATGGACTGTACGGGTCAGATTCGTAGGTATCAGGATTAAACGGGTATAGCTGAGGGTTATAGTCGTCATTGTTTGGGTTACACGGCAAAGTAACATCGTTTTGACATTCCTCCGCCGTCCAAGGCAATGGCTCACCGTCATTAAACGCAACTTCGTCACCAACAACAACCTCAACGCTTTGTACCTTGCGCGTGAAACTGTAAACTGACACATAATTCCTACCAGAAACGGTCACCGTTGCCTTCATAAAATCAGGTGCAAGGTTGTCGCCGTTATGCGACACAAAGGCGTTTTTAAAGCTGTCATGTTCTACGAAATAGCGAAAATCTTTAGCATCGTAGGCAATCTCGAATCGCGTTGCCGAATAGGTGTTTGTGATTTTAACAGAACCATAACCATCAGACGGTTGGCGAGCGCCATTAGCGTTTTTATATAGTGTGACAACGCCGCTTTTAGGGTTTAATTCAGCCGACAATGTTGCGCCGCTATCATCAACAACATCAACATCGGACATAGATTGAGCGCCGCCGTATTTTAACGATTGCACTGTCGCTTGCCCATTAAAAATAAGATACTCAACTACTTTGTCGGTCACCTTGCCCTTATTGGTAGTTATAACGGTTTGGTCGCAATTCAAACACGACAAAGAAACGGACGGGCTTACTCCGTCACCAGTGAAAACAACATCAATCGTCTTTTTTCCCTTTGTGATTAATGTGCCATTATTTTCACCAGCCGCCAACCCATCGTAAGGCATAATAAAACGCGCTGGATAATCATGTTCTTTGACCTTTCCCAAGCTGTTGGGAACTTCCATAAACAAAACATCGGCTGATAAATTGTTTGGATTAATGGTTAGGTTGGTGACTTGAGCCATTATTCGCTCTCTACTTCAAAGCCGAGCATGAACGCATTAGCGCTTGCGTATGTTGTGCCAGCAGGGATTATGCGCTCACACCATACACCAATATTTGTTGACTCCAAGCTGAAAACAATGGTATTGCCAGCAACATAAGTACCGCTGAAAAATGCTGGTAGTAATGTAAAAAACGGCTGCGCTGTGTTTGGATTTGTTGGCGAATATTCCGAGCCAATATTACCCGTGTAGCCGCTTAATGTCATTTTATTACAAGTCAGCGTAAACGCTGTTGACGATGAAAATGTTATTGTAAATAATGCGTTTATCGCACCAGCGTTATTATGAACAACCTTTTCATCGTCACAACTGTGTGAGCCGCTTAAATCATCTGTCAGCACGGATTGCATCGTTGTTCCAGTAATGCAGGATGACACAACAACGCCTTGGGATACCGCATTTGTCAATCCTCGGTCAAGCGTGAATACTTTATCACTACCAGAAGCGGAAACTGTAACAATTGTGTAATAGTCAATTGGAGCAGACGTGTTTAATTCGTTTCGCGCTGTAATCGCTACCGTGTCGCCAACTTGAAACACATCAAAATAGTTTTGTTCTGGTGTTACAGTCACTGTCGTAGCGCCAGCCGCCGCTGTGCCAACAATAAAACCTGCACCGAAACGGCGTTTTGTTGGCTCAATATTTGCCTGAGTATCAACGGAACTACCACGCGAAATAACAACGGCATCCCCTGCGTTTGTTGGCTTCATAACAAACAGTTTAGGGTCAAAGCCCATTAGTGCATTAGGATTACTTAGTTTATAAAACACTTTGCGAAATGTTGTTGAGCCAGCCAATCGTTCTGCTTTTGGAACGTCCGCAAAAATGTTGTTTTTCACGCCGTCTTGAACAGCGATTGAGGAAAAGTCGCCGCCGTTTGTTGATAAATTATTGACAGTTTGCGAGCGCAATAACTGAATTTCGCTTGAAAGAATTGGCATTTAAGCACTCCCTAAAATAACAAGGTGAATTGACCCATAAAATTTGTCGCAAAACGGCATTACTGGCGCAAGCTGAATCGCACCGCCGCTTGCGGAAACATCAAAAATAACTGTCCATTCAACGCCCCTGACGGACAACGTCATGCTTTGCGTTGTCTGCACCATACTGAATAGCTGTGTACGCTGCGAAACAGACAACCATGCCGACTCGTTACCAAATACCAACTCGCTTTTTGATGAGCCTACGGCGTGCGGAAAAATAAACGGGCGACCGCTCAGGCTGTGCTCAACGGACAAACCACCGAAGCCAGCGGCGTGCTCGTGCGTGAATTGCGTTTGCTCTGGCAATGCGAGATTATGTAATACGACACTCATTAGCTAAACGCTCCCCGTTGAATAAAGGCAAAGGCATCTTGAATACCTGCAACCTGTTCTCGTTTGGTGGTGAATGGCACAATTCGTCCGCCACCAAGGTCTAAACGAATATTAACAAGGTCGGGGTTAGTGTTTCCTGTGCGGCTTGCATCGCCGCCTACCATGCCACCGTTTTGGAATTTTGGCAGACGTAGATTATTGATCGCGTGCAATGCGCCAGCACCATATCGAGAGACGGCTTCTTTACGAACAATAAACTCACCCGCCTCTAACAGCGCATGGATTTTGTCCCCACCGCCATAACCTGGCAGCTTGCCACCCGTGGCAAAGCGTGGGATATTGCCGTGCGGGTCGGTGATAAAACCGCCCCAACGGCGTGCCTGCTGCGTTTGTTCGATCACAGTGACATAAACGACCTTGTCCTGTAGCGCGTCTAGCTGAGATTGAATCGCCGCGATTGCCGATTGTGCTTGCTCGATCTGCGCATCCACAGACACCGTTTTTGGTGTGCCCGTTAGCGTATCAATTTCGCCTTGCAGCGCTACAATTTCGGCTTGTGCTTCTGCGATATTGCTCTGGATTTCTAGCTGTAGCTTTTTAGCTTCTAGCTTGGCGGCTTCTTCGTTCATGATGCGCATTTCGGTGATCTGTTTGTCTAGGTTTGACGCTTCTTTAAACAGGTTCATGGCGCTGGTATTGTTCTTTAATCGTTCTGAAAGGCTCTTGGCTTCGTCCGCCAATTTGTTTGCCAGCTCGAACTCGCCGTTGTTCATCGCCTCGCGTGCCTGCGCCATTTTGTCTTGCGCTTGTGCGGCGATGTCGCCTTCTTTTTGGATGTCAGACATACCACGACGACGAATTTCGCGCATACGGTCTTCGTCGCCGATCAGTTGGTTTGTTAATTCCTGCCGTAGGCGTTTGATGTTTTCGACTGCGGTTTGCTCGGCTTGTTCTTCTTCTTGCAGGCGCTGCTTTTTAGCGGTGATAAATTCTTCTAATGAAACAATTTTTGCTTGATTCACTTCGATCGTTTTTTGTTTTTGCGCTTCGGCAAGTGCGTCTTCCTGCGCCTGCAATTGCTGGTTCAATGCCATGCGCCGATTAATATGCTCTTGGACTTGAGCCATTGCCGCTTCGTTTGCAGCTTTATTAAACTCGGCGCTTTGTTGCAACACTGCCTGCGTGTTGAGCGTTTCTATTTTTAACTGACGCACCTGTTCGATTTGCGCCGTACTCATGCCAGATGCTTCAGCTTGTTTTTGGATTTCCGCCCACTGTCTTTGTGCATCGACCAATTCGGACACGCTTTGCTGCGCCCGTTGTGTGCCAGCGGTGATTTTGTTATAAGCGGCTTCTGCCAGTACGCCACCCAAGCTGAAACCAACGCCAAGCGATGCAACGGCGGTTGCCAATCCGCCAATAGATAAGCGACCCAATACCTCTATGGCTACTTTTAACGCACCAGACTTGGCTGCTGCTGTTTCTGCAGCTGTACCAATTGTTGTAAACACGCCAGCGCCGATGCCCGCACGACTCAACAGCGAAAGCAATGACTCTATCACGACCTTCGCGGCAGTTGTTTTGGCTGCAATCAACACTAAGCCAGCAACCAATGCCGACGCTGTAAGTGGGTTGTTGAGTAATGTGGCAATTGCCTGAGATAAAGAAGCAATCGTCTCTGCCGCCAGTCTGACGATTGGCAAAAAAGTGCTGCCCAAATTAACAGCGATCTCATTGAGCGCATTGCTCATCAAGTCAAGTTCTGATTGTGTCGTTGCTAATCGTTTGGCGAACTCGCTTTGCATCGCACCTGCTGTTTTGCCATCGTCGGCAACGCCGCTTAGGTTTTTTCTGTATGCCTCCATACTTTGCACCAAAGCAGCAACATCATCGGCGTACTCAGAACCGAACATTTTGCCAATCAAATTGCCTTGTGTCTGTTTTGGGAGTGTTTGCAGCTTGCTCAAAAAAGCATCGAGTGCCTGCGTTGGATTAGTAGCAATTGCATCCGCCATCTCGTTTGCGCTAGTACCTAAGTCGTTAAGCCCTTCTTTAAAGTCTTTGCTTTGCACGGTTGCCGTTGATAATTTGCCCAATAGTGCATTAATTGCGGTACCAGCGACCTCTGGTGATTTGCCAAGGCTTAAAAAACTTGCCGCCAATGCAGACAGTTCTTTAGCAGTAAGCCCGAATTGTTGACCAATACCACCAATTCTAGTAAGCACGTCAATGATGTCTTTTTCTTTAGCGTTTGTAGTGTTGCCAAGGACGTTGATGGCATCACCTAGCTTTTCAACTTGTGGCACAGAAAGATTAAAAACAGTCATCAGCTTACCGATTGCATCGCCAGACTCAGAACCAGTCATCTTGAATGCAGTTGCCATCTTGGCGGAAACCGTGACGAAAGCATTGAGGTCTTGCGTCGCAATCCCCATTTGTCCGCCAGCCTCTGCCATCGCGGCAAGCTCTGTAACGGTTAGCGGAATTTCTCGTGATAGTTTTTGTAATTGGTCACCGAACGCTTCTAATGCCTGCGCATCAGCAAAATCGGCAACCTTGCCAATATCAGCAAGGCTTGTTTCAAAGTCGATGGCACTATTTGCTGCTGATACCATCCTGTAAACTGGTAAAATAGATTCAGCAGCGTCTTTTACAAGCATCAAAGCCTTATTCCACTCATAAGATTGCCGTGTTGCTTCTTTTAGCGGATCAACTAATTTCCCAGCGCTTTTCCCAATATCACCAATTGCTTTATCCGCTTGCTTCGCTTTCTTTTGAACATCCTCAAAACCTTTGCTATACTGATCCTGTGTGCTAATTTTGATGGATACGTTTGTGTCGCTCATGACAAATCAACCTGCTGTAGATTCTGAATTAAAAAGAAAGTTCATGCACTTCAGTGCGGGTGAGTGGCTGTTTTTTGCGTTTATTTTTTTATCTTTCTACCTAACAAGCACTGTACCCATGCTCGCTAACGCACTAAACTTTATGTTAAACGCTGCATTAGTTATCCTGTTTTTTGCCGCCTGCATTGGCATCATCATTTTTTTAGCTGCCCCGTCTACTTCTCATCAGCAACCAGATCAAGACACGCCTCAAAAGTAGCCCACGGATACTCCCACACCCGCCCGTAACCTACCTTTTCCAATAAAAGGCAGGTACGAACCAACTGCTTGGCGGCTAATGCGGGGTCAGTTCCCGAATGCGTGTCATCAAGGCGAAAAAATGCGGGTTAAGCTCCTTCGCCTTAAGTCGCACAGCATCTAATTCGCTTTGCGATAAATTGTCTACGTCATCGTTGCTTAAATTGGTCATGGCCAACAGCTCGGCAATGGTAATGTCTTCAAAAAACAAATAACCAAGCGTGTCTTGCTCAGGGCGGGCGGTGAGCATATTGCGCACCTCCCCAACCGTTAGCTCGCGTAGGGTGACCTTGATGTCACCCAGTGTTAAGGTTTCGGTTTTGCGCATGGTTATGCTTCCATCGTCCAGTTAAAGAACTTCGACAAGCCAGCAGTGGTGACGGCTGCGTCTGGCAACAGATTGCCTTCTAACTGCAGCTTAGTGAAGTCGTCGCCGATAAAAGACAGGTCTTTTAATGGGCTTAACTTGAGGCGGTACAACTTAGCGACACCCTTAGCACAGCCGTTTGCTGCTGCGGTGTTAAAGCCCTCGAATACCAACGAAATTTCTTTACCGCTGCTAATGAGCGCTTCGAGCACCGTGCCGCCAATTTTGGTGTAAGAGATGGTTAAGTCTGTCCATGCGGCTGGGACATCTTCTGATCCTTTTAGGATTTCGATACCACCATGTGTGACACGATAATCGGTACCATCGACTAAAGTGATTGCGCCTTTTTTGACCACAGGTGCAACAGTAAGGTTGATCATGTGTTCTGTTGGCGTGAAGTAGCCTTGGAAGCAGCTAACAACTTCGTCGGTAACTGTGCCAGCAGCGGTGGTCGATGTAATACCGTAGGTTGCCGCTTCTAGGTTCATTGGTGTGAAGTCGGTTAACGACATACTCACCGTGACTTTATCGACGCGGGTCATAGTTTCCAAGTCGCCACCAGAACAGTCTAGGTAATTTTTGAGCGTTTTCTCTTCGGTCGATACGCTAATTTTTAGTTCTTCGGCATTGCCGACAGGGTAAAACTTGCGCTTTGATGGGTCGGCATCAAAATTGCCCATTAAAATGCGACCCTTACCAATAAATCCAGCCATGTTGATTCTCCAGTGTTTAAGAAGTTAAGGCGATAACGTCATTCTTTGACGCTAACGACATCAGTTTTTGGTGTTCTTCTAGCGTTAGCCCGCCAGAACCACCCGAAATAAAGGCTTGCGCTTGCACGGGTACCGTGTATTGCACCGAGACATTAAACGCACCAATGGTATTGACCACAGGGCGACCGCTGCCTTGCACAAACAAGTTGCCATCGATCGTCAACAAATGGTTTGCTTCCATCGGACGCACGCGCCAGTCGTTGAGTAAAAAAATATAAAGTGGGATTTTTAGCCCACCGCCCAAATCATCGCCACCCACTTGACGCAAGGCTGGCAGCCATTTCAACTCGTCCTGATTCGTTGCCAACCACGACACCCATTGCTGCCATATCTGCGTTGCGCTAATCGTCTGTTCTTGCAGCACGATTAAGCGATTGTCGCCGTCAAAAATCACGGCGCACCCCTGTTAAATGAACGCTCGATCTTGCTCGGCAACAAGCGAGATGGTGATTCCCTTTGAGCGGCTGATCGTACCTGTGGCAACCACAGGCTTGGCGCTACCATTGTTACCAGCAACCACCACAATCGCGGCATCTGTGCCAGCAGTACGACCACCTTGCACGTTGCCGTCGTAGTCGAATGTGAAGCCAATGGACGCGCTCGCAATGGCACCACTAATCGGCAAACCGTCTTTGTCGTTGACTGTAATGGCATCTGCTGTGCCATAGTCGCCTGTTGGCGTGTCGACAAAATACATGCGGTAATAGCCAGTTCCGCCAGCGGTTAGCACCGCATTGGATACCAACGCACCCGCCGCGCTGTATGGGTAGAAGCGTTTAACGTTGTTATGATCAAAAAACTCGACGCGGTTAATGTCGTTTGCCTGTAGGTTTTCGATGAACACACCTTGCGTCGTCACCAAGGTATCGCCGACAAAGTACATTAATTCGTTCGCCGTCTTACCAATGACGTTGCCAGCACCTGCATCGATGTCGGTGTCTTGGCGCAATAGGTATTGCACCTTGGTATAAATCTGTTCTAGCGTGGCATTATTGCCATCGACCACAATGCGGAACGGGTAAGAACCTGCCCCGATGGTTTTGCTTTGATCGGTACCAAAGTAGGTCACGTCGATGCCAGAGTATGGTGCGCCTGTCATCGCGCCGTCTGCGGCGGTGATCTTTAGGTCATCCTCGTTAGATAACAGGACGTTGACCGTGTAAGCACCAGTTGCGGTCTGACCTGTGTCGGCAAGACTAGATGATTTGTATTTTTTGCCCTGCTCGCGCACAAAAGCCTTAAAGTAGGTACGCTTGTCGAAGTTGCCATTGCTCGCATCACCAAATACCTGGATACCTTCGTTGACTTCATCGTCGAAAGTGAAGTCGGTTGGCAAGTCGACTGCATTACGTTGAAAGTACATCTGAGCACCAGTGCTAACATCGCCCAACGAGACGATGCCGACATATTGGCGCTGCAAAACGCCAGCAGCAGAATACTCCGACCAACCGCCATCGCGTAGCATCTGACGCGTCGCATCGGTAGCTGGCTTCCAGCCGCTGAATGTTTGACCGTCTGTACCAAACTGAAACTGGCCAGATTTCGCATCGATGGCGTACATCGGGAAAGGAAACTCGTTATATTCTGGCTGCGTCCACAGCTGGACGAATTTAGAATAGAGCGCCTGCAAGGTAACACCATCTTTTGCTACCAAGTCGCCAGCGGCGATCAGGGTGAATGTCTTTGCTGTTGTATCGATGGTCAGCTCTGTTCCGACATCTAACAGGCTTTTACTGGTAATCTTTGCCATGAATAAATCCTCTTATGAAAAATTTCGGTCGATTGTTTGAGATACAGGAAAGATAGCATCGCTACTACCCAGTAGATAATTGCGGATATAAAGTGGCACAAAGCCTTCCTTAAAAATGCCGATGTCGACAAGCTGGCTTTGTGAATATAAAAAGTCGTAGGTGCTACCAGCGACTGACTGCGCATCGGATAATTCTGTCGTGGTGCCAGACGCAAGAAAGATAACGTCGCTACCATCCTGTAATCCTGCAATGGTTAATCGAATAATATCCAATGGATATAACACCTGCTGCGATGCCGTTGTCACCGTGGTTGTAATGTAAACTGACGTAATCGCGGTTGCGTTCGCCGTGGTGGTTCTGATGCGTAATGCGAGCTTAATGCCTTTTGTTACGTCTATCCCTGTAATGCCAGCCAACGTCGTTGCTACCGTTGTCGCGCTCAGACCAGTAGCCCATGCGCTCCACCCGTTTCCATCGTTCTTATCGTAGCGAATATCAAAGCTATAATTGCCAACGGTTCCGCCGCCCATAACCATCGCGACGCTTGAAAATCCAGTATGCCCTAGCGCGTAATATGGCATCGTAAATTCTGCCCAGTCTCCGCCAGTATTAGCTGGCGTTGAAAGTGAACCAACGAACTGTCTTGCGGTAATCGCGTTAGCTTCCGTCGGTGCACCGTGCATGTAGACAAATCCATCAGATCCGTAGTTTTCATCAGTGAATTGAAAGTATGATGCGCCAATCATCGCTGCTGCCATGTACGACTTAATAAAAGCATCGCTTTCGTTGTCCGTAACGGACGTCGTTCCCGCCTGCTTCGTTGCGGTATTGCATAACACAATGCCAGCAGGCGCTATCGCTTGATACTCGGAAAAAATATCGACATAGTTGGTTAGTGTGAAAGCACCAATTGCATAAAACCAGTTTTCTGCAAGATAGTAGTCTCCAGATTGCGCTGGGCTAGGGAACCCACTGGCGCCTAACTCATTTTTATCGGAAAAAACATCGTTTGGCGACCACGCATTAAAGAACGGGATTAGACCTTTTGTGCGCATGTAGGCGACAATTTCGTTCTGCTTTGCACGCGTAACACCGTAATCGTAACCGTACTCGTCCAAAAAAATGCCATAGACGCCCAACGCATCCCACTGATCAACGCGTGCTTGTATCTGAGCTGTACTAGCTGTCTGTACCCACGCCATCGCAATATAGCCAAATGCTTTTGTGCTCGATGGTATCGATGGCACAATAACAGCCGTCGCTGCATAGTCTCCATGCGCACTATCTTGGATGCCATCGCCTAAAATAACGACATCTGCCTTGGCTAGTTCTGCGATTTGCCCAACATACGGCGATGGGTCGTACACGTTATTAATGCCCGAAAGCCAGCCGTAATAGAACATCAGTTTTTTCGGCAAAACGGTTGCGCCGCCCGTTCCGCCGCCCGTTCCGCCGCCCGTTCCGCCGCCCGTGACGCCATAACCGCCAGTTGGTGCAATTTGATACGATTGCCCGTCCAAAAAAGCGCGTTGCACACCCGCAATCGCGGCAGGCGCCGATGGCATATACAACCCACCAGAAGAAGTAAACTTTGCTGATGGACTCAGCGCAATAACATCTTTTGTCTGTGTGGTTGCTTCGTTCATCATTAAGATAAACCTGCCCAGCGTTGCGCTGGTAAATACGTCCTGCCAATGCACGCCATAAACCGAAACCTGCCCAGTTAATGCAGGCGTCCATCCACAGGCTTTGCGTTCTGCGTTAAACGCGTAAAGGACAGAACCGTCTGCGTAGTCACCAGCGCAGTTTGCCTCGTAGATATTTTTGCACGAGTTGTCGTGCGTCGAAAATCCGATACGTGTGTTGCTACAATAAACGCGCTGCACGTAAATATCAGCCGATGCCGCGCCCGTTGCGGTGTACCATACGTAGCCAGTTTGGTTTGCTGACCCAAGCGATAACGGTGCAGCTTGTGTGCCAATATTGCGAATTTTGATTTTACTGTTTCCGCCAACGGCAACGTAAACAAGTCCAGCATAAGGCTGATTATTGGTAACGGGTAAGGTGATTGCATCGATTAAAATATCGGTGCAGCCGCTCGATAAATAAACAACGTAATTGCCGTTCGCTGTTCCTGTTGTACCCGTTACGTTATCGACATACGCGGTATTTTTCAGCTCGACACTACGGCATGCAGCAAGCGAAACCGCGCCCTGTACCAACAGACAATCGAGCATTTGCATATCAGCAACACGCGTCGTCAACATTGAATACGTCGTGGCATTGGCGCGAATCAATTCAGCACGCAGCACACAGCGATCGAACAGCACGTCTTCGCAGTCGGTCAAAATGGTCGTGTGTGCTCCGCTTGCCGCTTGGGTAATGCGTGAAAAAACGCAGCGTTCAAATATTGCACCAGCAAAGCACAGCTTCATACTGAGCGCCGCGTTGAGTGTCGCGTTTGAATAAGGATGCCCTACGCCGACGTTTTGCCACAGCATCGGCGTCGCAATTTCTGACACGCTAATCTGGCAAGCCGTGCTTGTATCTGTTAAGTTAAACGAGAACGCCTGCGCGGCTGATAGGTACCAATTGGCGTGACACTTATCAAGCGCGATCACACCACCGCCAGTTGTCGTTAAGTCGTAACGCGTGGCAAGCGTGGCGTTTGCTACTGCAATCGTGTTTCGCGCTGCAGCGGTACAATTGAACAGGCAGACGTTTGGGATAACCACGCGCAAACCAGACGCTGGCGTATAACCTACACCCGCAACCGCATTCACACTGCCCAGCGTCAGCAACCCGCCTTGTGTGATACCGCAAACCTTTCTGCGAGCCGCTTCGGTGCCAGCCGCTTGCGTCGCGGCTGATGTGTGGACGTTTGGTAGAAACTCAAACTCTCCAGAACCGACAGCGGTTTCAATAAACGCCCCGTGGTACTGCATCGTCGTCACGCCGTTGGTCGGCAGCTGCATGGATTGACCTTGCACGCCGCTTGTGACGCCGACATCGTACCACGCGCCCGTCACGCTAAAAGTGCCTAAGCGCGGAACGGTAATGGTGCCAGCGTCATCGCCTAAAATTTCTAGGTAGCCAACTTTAGATGCACCAGAACACGTTGCGCTCAGTCCAATAAGTGCGCCGCTGCTATACTCGACACCATTCCACGCGTTAACCTGAATAAAGCCAGTTGCTGGCATGGTAGCGCCCGCAATCAACGGCGCAGCGGTAATGGCGGAATAAACACACATCAATTCACCAGAAGCGACACCAACGGTAATAGCGGTTCCAAGCGCTGGAATCGTTCCGCTTCCGCCAGAAAACGGAATCATGCGAACTTTTGTGCCATCGATAACAATTTCGCCGCCAAGCGTTGCCGAAATAGTCATGCTGCCAAGCGATGTGGCAGCTGTTGCGCTTGCGTTGGATTGATTTTTACCAAAGCGGCTATGCTGATCGACAATCAGCTTTCCGCCATTGACGTTATAAATGTCTCCGCCAGCTTTGCCCGTTATCTCTCCGATGCGCTGGGTTGTTGTGACGGTAAACGTAGCCATTAAATCACCTCGACCGTAACCGCAACGACATTGCCGCTTGCGTCGTAATTAAGGGTTTTTCGAATATGAACGTTATCTTGCACAGTATCAATCTGGCTAATGTCGCCATTTGGCGCGTAGGTAAAGCTTTTGCTGTCGCCATTGGCGCTATCGATGCGCACAATGCGACCCGCTTCATAAACGAATGTTTTAGAAACTGGCAAAACGGGCAGATCGCCATAACCCCTGGTTAACTCGATGACCTCGGTGAGTGTTTCGGTTAAAAGTAGCGCGCTTTGTTCGTCAATAACCGCAACTGGCGCATCGTCTTGCATCAGCGACATGCCAGAAAGCGATGCGACAGACACCACATCGCTCATAATCTCGAGGGTATTATCAGTGTCGATGATGTCGATGATGTCGCTCATTAACACACCACCTTCAGTTTGCCTGTCAAAACTACTTTAGGCTCGCCACTTGGCTTGATGATGGTTAGGCGATGTTTGAATAAGGTGCCGACAATAATGCCAGCAGCAGTAAGTTGATTTAGCGTAGCAGTGGCAACAATGCCACCAATCGCATCTAGCGATGGCACCACGGTCAGCAACGGATCGGCGCAGCCAACCACACCGACTTCTAACAGTGCGCTATAGCCAGTCAAATCGACGGGTGTTCCGCTGCTGTCTTTATAAGTAAGCCGAATGATCAACCACTCGTTACTAAAAATGCTGATGTCGTAAACGCCTGCTGCCACGATAAACTCCTTGTTTGAGCTTATTATGATTGGGCGCTAAAGGTAAAACCTGTGCAGCTAACCAACCACCACCGCTTCAACCATGATTTCACCGTGGTATAGGCCACTATCGAGCAGGCTTAGTTCATCGCTGACCACGGTTATCGTGTGGCAACCATTTAATGCGTGTCCTTGCAGTGCTTTGTAAGCAGCATCAATCTGACCATGAACCGTGATTGGCAAAGGTGCCAATACCATAATGGATGCGGTCATGGTTCGCTTAATTTGCGGCGGCTTGCCATCGGTGGTGCTACCGTTATAAACCACCACACAAATGCCACTCGCCCCAATGGTTTTGAGCGCATTGGGGCTTTGAGCCAGCGCATGGGCTGGCATGGTCAAGACAGTGGCAAGGTAATCACTAATGGCTTTTTCGAAGGCTAATGGGATCATTTTTGTACATTCATCACGTAGTTAAGTTCTTGATTGAGCTTTTTGACTAAATCGCTGCTAATGCTGGGTTGTACCATCGTGATTGCTTGCTCCATAAAAGGCAGCAATACCATCTTGACCTCTTGAACGGGCAGACGTTCTTTGCCAACCCGCTCGAATACGGCAAGCTTGCTCTTTTCGCCAATTGGCATGACAAACGAACCAGCGTAACGCCGCTTGCCAGCTTTAACCCCAATCTTTGGACGATTAATAAGCTGACCTAAAAGCTCAAAGTTATTTTTAGCAAGGTAGCGAACAGGCAGCGCATTTGCGCCTGCAAAGATGGTGCTTTTATTACCACTTTTGCTGAAGTATTTTAAGATTCGTTTTTTGGCAGAACTGACAGGAATACCCGCCTGCTTTGCCACGATTCGGTTAATCGCAACCGCTGCTGTGTCGGTTGTTTTTCGCACCGCACGCTTTTCGGCTAAGGCGACTTTTTTGGCATAGCCATTTAAGGCACTGACTAAGGCTTGCGTCCCATCGACTGTTATTTTCATGCTTGCAACCTGCACAGCATATTAACCAATCCAGAACCCGTTTTGTTTGCCTCTGAGACACGGTAGGTTTTACCGTCGAGGACAACTGTGGCATCTGTGAAAGCATCTGGGGTGCCAGACACTTTGACAGAGACCATATTGGGGGATAAATGGTAACGCGCAACCTGACCAAACTGCTCAGATCGCACATTACGAATCACAACGGCTCGCACTGGCAAGCCGTTGATGGTTACCGTCTCGCCCAGCGTGTTCAGCAAGGCGGTGGCGGCTTGATTACTGATCGACGGGTGCATCGGTTGGTGCTTCCGTCGGTTGTTCGGCAATAGGTGCATCAGTCGTTGTTTCTGCTGTATCAGCAGCGACTACCCCCGCATTGCCCTTGTTTTTATTGCCCTTGGCAGGCGCTTTCGCGCCTACCTTTTGGCTACGAAACGATAGCATCCCCATGATTAGGCTACCTTGTGCTTCATGGCAACGATGCGCACGTTTTTCGGGTCGTACACGCGCGTCCAGTTAGCAGCCGTTTCTAAATCAGCAATGGTTGGGCGACCACTGGTTGCGTTACCACCGCTAATTTTTGCGCCTGTGTACTTCACGCCGCGTGGGTGCAACACCATCAAACGACGCATAATCATCACGTCGTAACCGCCCAACGTGTTTCGGTCGAACTCTAATGCCAACTCTGCGGGTGTGCCCTCGGCATAACCGATCGCGCCCATGCCGAATAAGTAAGTGGTGTATACACCGCCAACCACAGGCAAGGTATCATCGATAAAAACGCGCTTGCCTTGGTAGGTTGTGTAAGGTGCGCCCTCTGATGGTTTGATGGTATCAAGCAAGTCATCCTTGTAAAGTTTCGCGTAGGTATGCGTGTGCATCGCAACCGCGCTCAAAGAGCCAAACTGGTCGCCTAGCTTAAATTGCGCATCGGCAAAACTCATTTTGTCGATGACAGCAGCCGAACCAGCACCAGCCGAAATATCTAACAAATTACTTGCCATGGTTGCGCTTGCAAAGACACCGTTTAGGCTGCCAATAATACGCTTTTGCATATTACGTTCCCAAAACTTAGCCACACCGCCCGCAACGGCACCCGCAGGATCGTCGCCCGCCAACAAGCCAACCAAGTCGTTATGACCGAACGCCTTACCTAAGTATTGCGCGGCTGCAATATCCTGACCTGTGCTTAACTTGCCAACGGTCAAATCGCGCTGATCGCTGATTTCTTCGGCATCGCCTTCTAAGTCGTTCCAAAACGGTAAATGCACCGTTTCACCACCAGCACGCGTACCGACAGCAATGCGGTTATCTTCAGCCACTAAGCCAGAGGTAAACAATGCAGAGTTTTGCATCGTTTCTTGCTTAACGTAAGGTAAAAATACTTCTGGGACGATAATGTCCGCTAAACGGGTTTCAGCCATGGTTTAATGCTCCAATTGTTGTAAACGAGATGCTTCGACTGGGTCGAGGCGAATGAGTGTCGATTTTTGGGTTAGCGTCATTGCAGACCACTTTAAGTCTGTTGTCTGACTTGGGTTGATCGGCTGCTGCGCGTTCGCTTTTGCTACAAGCAATTGCGTGCGCACCGCATCGATCGGTGTGTAGTTTTTAATAAAGCCAGCCGATTTGTCCGCCATGCCAGCCAAAATACACAACTCAACGACCGTTTTGGCATAAGCCAAAATATCTGACTCGACCTGTTTGGCAAGTGCTTCCATTGCGTCATCATCATCGATGTCGGTCAAAGGTGTTTCTGGTGCTTGCTCTGGCTCTGACCCATCGCCTAGTGCTTCGTCAACATCGGCATCCGTTTCTGGTTCGATATTGGCTTGCGCTTGCGCATAGACGGCTTGTGCTTGCGCTGGGAATTTGCTCACATCAAAGCCTGCCTTTGCGGTGATGATCGGGTCAACGACTTGGTCGCAAAATCCGTTCGCCAAACACTCATCGGCGGTTAACCAAGTGTCGGTTGCCAACATGGCTTTTAACGCTTCTTCATCCATGCCAGTACGAGATTGGTAGGTATTGAATAAAGAAGAGCCGATCTTGTCTAGTAAGTCAGCTTGTTCGCGCAAGTCGTCGCTATTGCCCATGGCGAACGTCCAAGGATTATGAATCATCATCATGGTGTTGTTAGGCATGATAATGGTATCGCCAGCCATAGCAATTAAACTGGCAGCACTGGCAGCCACACCGCCAACTGTCACAGTCACGTTTGCCTGATGGCGTTTTAAATAATTAAAAATGGTAATCGCCTCGAACACATCACCACCAGGCGAGTTGATGTCGAGATTGATTTGTGACACATCGCCCAATGCTTTTACTTGCCCAATAAACTGAGCAGCGGTTAAATCCCAGCTGCCAATCGGCTCGTAAATGCTAATGTCGGCAACGGCTGCGTTGGCAGCTTGTGCTTTGATATTAAACCACGGCATGAAAGCCCTCCCTTTTTCGGTTGGTATCATTGTCGTGGTTGGTAAGGTTAAAAACCTGTGCAGAAAAAAACGTCCATAAAAAAACCCACAAAAGTGGGCAAAACGGGGACTGCAAATGGATTTTTATGTTGGCTCTTCAGATTCGTCTAAGTCGTAGCCCATTTCTAGCTTAGTTGTTTGTAGCGATTTAATGCCCGCATCCATCGACATAATGTGAGACTGAATATCTTGCACGGGGTGAATGTACGGATGGGCATGTGGTGCCCACTTGGTTTTTTTCGCCTCGTCGCGCCGACTGATGTCGATATGCCCTGCCAAGATGGCGTTATCTAGCCAAGCCTTGCGTAACGGTTTTAAGAATTGGGCAATGATGTGTTGCCACTGATCCTGTTCAAGCTGACGCTTAAAGTTGTTAAGCGCGATACGCATGGTGCGGTCGTTTACTTGGCTAAAGTCGCCAGACAACAGCTCGTAGGGGATGCCAGTACCCGTGGCAATGTAGCGCAATTGTTGGCGCGTGAAGTCTGGATAATTACTGCCCGCGTCTGGTGGGCTGCTGAATTGCACATCGTCACCTGGATCAAGCTCGCGTGTCGCACCTGGTTTGAGCATAGTTTCTTCGACAATGTCCGCCGCATTGATGGTGCTGCCATCTTCTAACTCGATATTGGGCGCAATATCGGGATTTTTACGAATGAACGCCACAAACAAGTTCGCCATTTCTTGACGGAATAGCAGCGCATCATCAAACTTGTTAAGGCTTTCGAGCTTGCCTAATATTTGCGCAAAAATGCTCACCCCACGGTCTTGCCCAGGGCGCAATGGCTTAAAGACGTGCAATACTTCGGACGCGGGCACGCGCTTTGGCTCATTGTCTTTTTTGTCCTTGCTCGGAATATTGCTATCACCAGGATGGCTTGGATGAATCCAATAGGCAACACGCTGACCGATGGGGTTGTACTCGATGCCAGATCGGATCACAAAGCCGTTGCCCAAGTCCTCGTTTTTACGGCTGACCTGCTCGCTTTCGATAATTTGTAGTTGCAGTGGCACTTCTAAATCATCTTGGTAGCGTTGGCGCAAGCGGATAAACACCTCGCCACTTTCGTAAAACGACCGCGCTACCAGTGACTGAATGCCGAACAAGTCCAACACGCCTGCGCTATCGCACTCGGTGCTCCATTCGTCCCATAGCCCGATCAACTGCGCCCGTAGCGCCTTGTCTTTGGTCATCGGACGCGGGGTAATGCCAGTGCCAATCAAATTACTGACTTTGTTATTCAAAGCGCTTGCAGCAATCGCATCGTTGCGAACCGCCGCACGAACACGGTTATTGAGTGCTGGCAAATAAGGTGTGGTTGATCCGTTGGCACTGGCGCTGGTGTAATCCCACGCCGCCTTGCGACGCACGGGCGGTTTTGCCGCATCGTATTGGGCTTTGGGGTTAAAAAGATTTCGTAAACCGCTCAGGATTTTCATTCTCGACCACCATATCCTAGGTATTGTATTTTGCTCTTTTTCGCTTTTTGCGCTGCAATCACTTCTTGTTTCGATGTTTGTACCAACTTACGTAGCTGATCGATATTGGCATCGGAAAAACGTACCCGCTCACCTTCGTTAACCACTTCGACCACGCGCTTGCCAGTGGCAAGGTCGTCTAAAGCTTGCTGATAAAGCGCAAGTCGTGTTTCTGCTGGTGTACTCATTTTGCTACCCCTTGGATTTTTTCGACCGTTCGCAAGCCTGCAACACCGAGCATAGCAAGCACCAGTTCCATTAAGCCATCCATGACTAAATGCGGCGGTGATTGCCAGCCAAAATTTAAGCTTGCCCATGCAAACAAAGGCATCAAAACAAACTCGTATGCCAATGCAATGGCACAAATCCAACCTACAGCGGGTCGCCATCCACCAATAAACAAACTGCCAGTTTGCGCCTCTGCTTTATTGATCTGTATCTGCCCCAGCATCAGCTGTAATTCACCTTGCTGTTGTAGCTTGGCAAGCTCTAACTTGGCTTCATTAGCTTTTGTTTCGTCTGGAAATAGCTTGTCTATAATCTGACCGATAATGGGGATAAAGGCGGCAACGGGCGGCATGTTAAACGCTTCCCTTCATGACGAGCCCAAGAACCGCCATGATAATCGCGCTTAAGATACCCATAATGAGCGTATTTTTTAAGGCATCCGACTTATCCATGCGCTCGTGGGCACGTCTGCACGATGCATCAAGCGCATCCGTTTTAGCATTAATGTCTTTTAATGACAAAGACAATATATGGTGTTCTTTAGTATTCTCTTTAATCGCAACAACAAGATCTTTAATGCCAGAACTCAGGTTTTCAACGTCTCGCTTAATCAGTTTCATATCGCTGCGGATATCTTCGTAATCGCCCATCAATAATGCTCCCATCCGCCAAGACCATACTCAAGCATATAGTGGTTGTTCATTTTGCCATTGAGCATAATATCGCTCAGTACGCCTGCCCTGCGCTTAACCTGTGTCGCCCACTTGCTGTGGATCATGCCCTCGCTGGCATTGCCAAAACGTCCGTTTTCGACATAACCTAACGTCTTTTTGAATGCGAGCAATCCATTAATACCAAGGTTAAACGCCATATCGAGCAACACGGCTTGCCGCCATTCGTCCAGTGTTAAAACCCAAGGCAGTGCGTTGGTTAATCCCATCCAGTGGGTTGCGATGCTCATATTCAGCAGGCTTTCGGCTTCGCTTGCCGTGATGGTGATTTTCCCATCGACCAGCGTGCCATACCCAGTTGGCAAAGACTTTGCGTCTAAGTTCCAACCGTAACCGATGGTCGCATGACCTGTGGTGTC
>DZAT01000011.1:0-16405 GCA_022736205.1 Thiomicrospira cyclica | reverse complement strand
AAGACTTTGCGTCTAAGTTCCAACCGTAACCGATGGTCGCATGACCTGTGGTGTCGGTGTATTCGGTTAAGCGCAAGCCTTCGTGCACTTTAAGCATGGCGCGGGCGATGTCGAATTGGCTTGGTTGTGACATAGATGCCTCTCATGTTGGTTCATGGCTGGCATCTTATGGTTGGTGGTGGTTAAAAACCTGTGCGGGCGGGATGGCGGGATGGTTGGCATTAAAAAACCCACTCAGTGGGGGGTTTAGTTTTCAAATATATTTTTCAAACGCTCTAGGTGTTCGTAATATGCATTATTTTTCTCTTTTGCTCTAACACTTTCTATAAATGGCTTTGCCATGGTCCAAGTGTTTCTAACAATAGACCTAATGCTAGAACGCAAAAACTGCTCATCGTAAATATCGTGCTTCACGCCAGCAGCAATATCTTCCATAAAGTTCAGTAAGTATCTAAGGTCATTTAAGTCATCTTTATTATTTGATGATGTAGCCAATACAGAAACACTCGTTTCTGGATTGTTATGCCAATCCCTTAGAACTTGAAGACCTTTACGAACCTTATCGTCCTCTCTCCAGCGTACAAGAATATCAGCAGTATTTTTTAGTTTTGCTGTCTTTCTATCGGCTATAGTCTTATCTTCAGAAATTTTTCTGTTTGTTTTTATTGCATTATAAGCAACGAGTACAGCAACAACTGATACCACCAATGCAAGCGTTCCAATTGTTGGCATTGCCCACAGGTAATCATTAGCGCATTGCTTTGCATCGCTCATTTAGAAGCCTTCGTAACCTTCATTCTTGTAAATCATCGTTCACCCCATTTTTACGAAAAAACCAATGCCACTTGGTACGGGCAAAGTATAGCACACCGCCATAAATTTAATACATCCCCCCATTTGCTCGCCACTTGCCAGATTCGACTAAGTTTAGGCAGGCGCGGATGGCTTTGAGTGGTGTGTGGCGGTAGGTTTGAGCAAACGCGCCTTTGGTGGCAGCGTAGGCGATTTCATCGGTATAACGTTTGCGTTCACTTGGGCTGGTTACGTTCATGCGCCCCAAGGCGGTGGCGATGTAGCTGGTGTGTTGCTGGCTTAGGCTTCCCAATGGTTTGCCAATTACCACGGTTGAGCCTGCCCCGATTTTAGGAACAAAGCTTGCCAGTGGTTTCGGTTGGGTCTTTTCAACAAACCCTTTCTGCGAAGCTGAAAACAACAATCCAGATTTTTCGTTTGGCTGGGTAGGTTTTTTCGCTGCTGGTTTTTCGGCTGATTCGGTTGGAGTGTTTTTTAAGAGAGTGTTATTAGGGATTGTTATAATGGGAGCGGACATTATTCCGTTTTTGTTATGGACATTTTCGGGGGTATTGGAAAAATTGTCTTGTGTTTTTGTGTCAGCAATAACGACTTTTTTACGAATACCAAGACTGGCAAGCATGGCATTTGCTTGTGCGCTAATGTCAGTGCTATCGACCATTTTCGTGGCGTCGGGAAAATGGTTCACCTGTACGCTGGGTACAGGTGTGGTTACATTTTGAGTTATTTGCACGCTAGAAGCATCATTTTGATAGATTCGCTTTTGTTGCTGAGCCACCGCAGCACGTGCAGTGGTTGAAGTGGCTCTAAGCTGGTTTGCAGGCGGTTTACCGTACACAATGCCTTCTTCGTTAACAAAGCCGAACACGCGCAGCTGTTTAAGCGCGCGCGTTACGGTTTTATCGGTAAGGCTGGTATTTTCTTCCAGCCATTTATTGGTAATTTTGAATTGACACGAATTAACCGAACTAGCATACGCCATCAAAACAAAAAAGAGATTTTTAGCCGCAGGGGTTAGGTCGGGGTGCTGGTTGACTTGCTTAAACACATACATGGGCATGGTGGCATAGCTAACGTGTTCGCCTTGGTAGGTCATGGTTTTATAATCAAACATGAGCCGCCTCCAGTGCTGCTTTAGCGGCTTTTTTGGCGGTGTCTAAATCCTTCACCATTTGTGCCCAGTTAACCACGGGCGGTAATTCGTCGAACTGTTCTCGGTATCTTCTGGCTATGCCGCTGGTAAATGGCGCACCGCCCATGATGCATTGTTTAAAGGCGTGTTGCTTAAAGTCGTTAATAATCGCTGTCACTTTCATGACTTGCATTTGCACGCGTTCGGCAAAGTCGAGCACATCGTAAAACTGATCGCTTTCTAAGTCGTCTAAACGCTGTATATTAAAATTGTGTCGAATGGCTTCTTTGATGATGCGGTTGTCTGCATCGTTAAATGCCCACGTATTACACATATTCAGCAATCTTGAAAGCTCTTGCACTTGTTGCGCGGTGATTTTAGCCATGACGCACCCCAATGGCGATAAAGTAATCGCGGGCAAGGGTTTTAACGGCTGTGATGATTTTTGATGAGATGCTGCGAGGTGCAACAAATTTGTACTCGCACATGCGTGTGCCAGCAATGGGAATAAGTTTATTCATGGCTTTCGCCCTCGTTTTAAAGCTGCAATCCTGCTGCCCTCATGCCAATAAGGGTGAGCAGACCATTTAGAAGTTGGCATACCGATTAAAACGTAACTCGGCCAGCATTGCTGCTGCTCCCAAACGGCCCACTCATAGAGTAGATTGCTGGTGGTTAGAAACACAAAAAGCCCGTGTTGGGCTTTGTTCTAACCCGTTTTAATTACGACGGAATGCCAATTCCGTGTATCGTTTTTTGCGATACGTGGGTGAGTATAAGGGGGAAGTGGTGGGGAGGTCAAGGGGTTATTTGTAAGTTTTGGAGTATCGGAATAGGTTAGTCTAAATGGTTGTTGTTAGAGCTTTTGTCGAAAGTTGCAAATAAAGCGACCATTTTTTCAAAATGAATATAAAGGTCTTCATTCGCGTACTCATGCCGCATCTTTAAAACAAACGGATAGCACACAGTCCACACGCTACGAATGGTCGATTTTTTTGTATCAAAAATAATGCGGGCATCATAAATATCATGCTCTATGCCAATGGCAAGATTTTCATAATAATTAAGAATTTTACGAATATCGCCAGCTTCTGTTGTGTCTTTATTGGCTTTGGTAGCAAATTGTTCTGTGCTGGAGCAGGAGCGCAATAACTTAAATGCGCTCTCAAACTTGCTAGACTCTGGATTGTCTAGCATTAGCTCTATTGTTCTTTGCTGTTTGACTGTGTGTCTGTTGGCGGTTATTGCATTTTTTGCGATAAAAGCAGCAGCAACTGCAACCGCCAAAAGAAGCAGCTGAATCCAATCAGAGGCTGACAATCAAAGCCCCTCGCTTCCTTCAAGTGGAAACATTAAAAATTCTGTATCGTCTTTAGCGTAAGTCATGATGTCGTTCCTTTCATCTTTCGCCATTATGCGCTGGCAACTCCTTTTTGAGTTTTAAGGTTTACGGGTCGCACACACCGTAAACAACATACACGAATTAACGGGTACGGGTGAATCATAGCACGGGCTAGGTTAATTGCAAAGTGGGCAAGGGTCGCGTTTTAAACGTGACCCTTTACGCCCAATGCGCTAATGCTTTCTTGTGCCAAGGTAAAGGCTGTGCTTTTTGCCCTAATGCGGCAAATAACTCACTTTCGCAAACCTTTACTAGATTAGTTAGCGTTGGCGGTTCTTTGCTTTCTAGGCTGGCTAAATTGCTACGCCATTGATTCAAGTCTTTTTCGGTAAAGTCACGCTCGCCTGTTTGCTCAATTCCTGCTTCTAGCAAACCATAATCATGCGCTAATTGGGCGTGGTTTCGGGCTTTGATGGCATAATCAAATACAAGCGACAGCGCACCAGCAACTGCAACTGCAATACCAATCCCGCTTGACTGGCTTGTATTGGCAAACACAGCAGAACCGCCAACGATAACGGCAAGCTTGGTTAACTTGTCCAGCAGGTCGTAAAACCCTTCACGCTTGCGATGATAAAGCGCAGACAGGCGTACTTGGTATAGGGTGTTAAATCGTTCTTGCCACAGGTAATCGCTCACTTGGATGGCGGCTTCTGTGGTGGTTGTGGTTTGGGTTGTGTTGGTTTGATCATGGTTGGTGCTTTGCATGGTGGTGTGCCTCTGCCATCTTTAATAACGGTTGGTTTTGTCGGTGGTTGTTTTGCCATGTCGCTGATCCGTTTGCTTTCGTGGCAGTATAACGGTTGTTTATTTTGCGCTCAATATTTCGTTTAATGTATCCCTTACCACCTGCTGCGTTTCCCCATCCATCGCTTGCAGCCACTGTTCAACCTCCTCCCTGGTCCACACCCTGCGCTTTAGGTTTTTAAGCGCGAGGTGTGCCAGCACATGCACCGCCATGCTATCGGCACATGCGTTGATTGCCACTAATCCAGCAGGCTTTTTTGCAGCGGACAAGAGAATATCCCCTTGCGTTGTCGTCGGCTTCTGGGCACACCCAAGGCACGCTTAAAGTCATCTAGCACCGCATTCATACGTGGCACCCATAGCAGTTCGCTGCAATACTTATCCGACAACATCACCAGTGAGTCGTAGCCCAACAATTTAGCCAGCGGGTGACTGTCGCTCGGGAACTTAGGGATGTGCACGCTTTGCCCACCATACTCCAAAAACAATCTGTTTGCTTTGCGGTAGCCAACTAACGCTACCCAATCTTCCGAGGTCATACCCAACGTCTCCTTTTCGCTTTTGGCTGATTCGTTTCAATCACAGATAACGCCTCCCCAGTGACGGGGTCAACATCATAAATGCGCTGCATTTTCAGCTTCACGGTTTTAAGTGTCGGAGCAAGCCTAAAGGCGGCAAGGCACAAAACGATGCAATCGAGTGCCTCGTTACGCTCCTGTTTTTTCTCCCACACCATCATGCTTTTGCCCGCTTTTAACTTGGTCACTAAGCGTTCGGCGGTGAGCTGGTTAAAATAACCGTCATCGAAGTTACCGTTGTTCGGGTAATGGATGTAGCCATCCCCTGCCTGCGGCATTTGTAGGCGTGCGAAAACAAGCAACTTGGCTTGGTGTGTACCAATAATCTCTTGAATACGCCCGCGCTTGCGACGGTAGCGCAGCTTGTTCATACGCTTGCGCTCGTCTTCGACCACAGTACGATGCGCCCCGTCCTCGCCCTTTGTCGGGAAACACCACGCGCGGCTTTCGCAAAACTGATGAATCCTATCGGGCAAATACCCCGAATCGATACAAGCTACCTGTACCTTAAACCGATCCATTGTTTCGGCAAGCTCATCCCACACCTCGTTTTGCAACGGGTCGCCAAACAACAACAAGTGATCGACCACCCAGCATTGTTCGTCTAACGAAAACTTAGCAATGGTGATCTCGAGTCGGTCTTTCTGCACATCCACCCCAGCCACTGTCACCAACGCCATCGGATCCATCGGGAAAGATTCCAAGCGCGTCATCAGCACATGCGCTTCTAGGCCTGTTTCGTTATCCTTCCACGACTCGGCAAGGTAGGTATTGGCAAAGGCTTTCAGTTTGCTGGTGTCGCCCTGTGAATCGACCCACTTTTGTGCGATTTGTTTCCACGTTAGCCCCAACCCAAACTTGATATAAAACGACGTAATCTTGAACGAACGATGATTCTTAACGCTCGGCTGTCTTGGCACCCAACGCCCCTGCTCAAGCATGTCGTTTTTCATGCCTTCCTCGATGATGCCACCACACTCAGGGCAAGCAAAGTAAGCATCGGTTACCTGTTTTTTCTTCAGGTTTTCACTTTCAACGCTTGTCTTATAATGAAAATGCTTCATTTCCAATTCGTGAAAGTGACCGCAATGCGGGCAAGGTACCAAGCGATGACGTTGGTCGCCTTCTAAAAAGCTTTGTTCGATATGGCTAGTGCCATCGGTGGTCGGGGTGGACACATACAGCGACTTGGCACGGCTAAATGTCTTTTGACGGTTCTCAATCAGCGTCTTGGGGTCGCCCTCGCCGCCCACGTCCCACGGGAAGGCATCGATCTCATCGGCTGCCACATAAGGGATATGCTCGGCACGCAGCGAATCAGGCGAATTAGCCCCCGACTTAATCAGGCGCATAGTGCCGATTTCGGTTAAGTCTTGACGGTTACTGGTCGCACGGCTTTTTGTGTTAATCATCTCAGCCAAAACAGGCGTTTCACGGAATAACTTATCTAGCTTTGGGTTAAAGGTACGGTCGCGCAGCTCTAACGTTGGTACAACCATCATCATGTCCTTTTGCACATGGTGGATGTTGTACCCGATCCAGTTCAACAGCACCTCGGTACCCGACACACCCGAGGCTTTTAAGAAGGTCACGGTACGGATGGGGCTATGTTCACTTAAACTGTCCATAATCTCGACCGCATGTGGGGCACGCATGTTATCCCATTTACCAGGTGCGTTACTACCCGATTCAATCACTCGGTAACGCTCTGCCCATTGCGAAACAGTCAGCAAATCGCGTGGCTTGCTGGTGCGCTTAAATGCCTTGCCAGCAAACGCCATCTTCTCACCGCTGGCAGCTTCCACCGCGTTGCCTAAATCTCGCAACCAATCAATAGCGCAATCAGAAAGCAAATAATGAATACGCGTCTCGTCTTTTTCGTTACCGACCGCATCCACCATCATTTTCGTGAGGTCACGCAAATGGTCGGCACAGACTTGTTGCTGCGTTTGAAAAAAACAATCAGCATCAGCTTGCTTGATAACCTCGGACAAAAGCTTTTCATAGTCTTGCTTTGCTTTGGCGGCTTTTATTTTGTCACGTTCGGTTTGTGCATCTGCCAGCGTTGCCATAAGTTATTCCTTAAACGCCTCGCCAGTCGATTGCAATAACGCTTTCTTACCCGTGAAGTCTTGCCATCTTTTGATAATGACATCGCAGTATTTAGGGTCTAGCTCCATAAGGCGAGCATGACGATGCGATTTCTCACAGGCAATTGCTGTTGTTCCAGAACCACCAAACAAGTCCAGCACCACGTCGCCTTTTTTACTGCTGTTTTCGATTTGGTACTGAAACAACTCCACTGGCTTCATGGTTGGATGCTCGCCATTTCGACTAGGCTTGTTAAAATCAAGCACCGTCGTTTGGCTTCGATCACTGCCCCAATAATGCGATGCACCATCCTTCCAACCATATAGGCAAGGTTCGTGTTTCCAGTGATAGTCTTGGCGACCAAGCACGAGTGCATTTTTATTCCAAATCAGACATTGACGAATTTTCCACCCAACGTCAGCAGCGGCACCACGAAAGTTGAAGCCTTCCGAATCTGCATGCCAAATGTAAAATGCCGCACCAGGGCGCATAACCGAATCAGCACTGGCATAAACATCACGCAATAATTGTCGAAAAGAATCATTGTCCATAGAGTCGTTTTTAATCGTTAATGCTTCTGACGTTTTACCTTCATAAGCCACGTTGTATGGCGGATCGGTCAGTAACAAATCTGCCTCATTACCATCCATCAGAGTGGCAACATAATCCATACTGGTGCTATCGCCGCACATCAAACGATGATCACCTAACAGCCACACATCACCAAACTTGCTGACAGGGTTAACAGGCGATTCAGGCACTTGGTCATCATCAGTTAAGCCTTCAACCTCTGTGGTACCATCATCCAAGTAAAGCCCCAGCTCATCATCGCTAAATCCGAGAATATCCAAGTCAAAATCAGCATCGCTTAAAGCCTCTAACTCAACCCGAAGCATCTCTTCATCCCAGCCAGCGTTTAGCGCGATTTTGTTATCCGCAATCACATAGGCTCGTTTTTTCGTTTCGCTCAAACCAGCCAATACCAACACTGGCACCTCAAGCATGGAAAGTTTGCGCGCCGCCATTACACGACCATGACCTGCAATAATACCGCCAACCTCATCGACTAGTACGGGGTTAGTAAAACCAAACTCACGAATGCTGGCTGCTATTTGAGAAATCTGCTCATCGCTGTGGGTGCGACTATTTCTTGCGTAAGGAATCAGTGACTCAACCGCTCTAACAGCATACTCATAAAAACTCATATCAACCTCCAAACTCACTCGTTATTGCACCGCTAATTGCCTCAATACGCGCATCACGACCGACCACATTCACTAAAATTGGCGCTAAGTTATCAATCAAGCGCTCCATGCCAATACGAAAAGAACGACCACCCTTAGAAGCTTTATCTGCAACATCTGATTTATTAACCAAGGTACCGTTAACCAGTCCCATTTCAATCTTGAGCATGTTATTGCCGAACATCAAAGCCGCTTGCTTATACCTTGCTCTGTCAACACCAACCATGCCGACGGTAGCATTCATGTCGTCTTCTGCAACGGATTCGCCATCAGTTTCGTTTTGTGCAACCGATGGGTGCATCTGTCCGTGTTTTTCACTTACGTCGCCCCTTGCGCCTTTTGTGGCAGCTATAAGGGCTAAAGATTCCTCTACCTTCACTTTGCCATTCGGTGCCAGCACCAAACGACCCGCTTGGTCGTAGCGGGTAACGGTGGACTTGTTAACGCCAAGGCGTTTCGCAAATTGGGCTTTAGTTTCGGTCATGGTTAAGCCTTCTCTGCTTCTTCACGTGCTTTAAGCATTTCGTCTGCGCAAAGATATGCTCTTTTTGCAAACAGCTCCCTTTTTTCCTTTTGGCTGTCAATAATATTTTCATCTCGCTGTATGTAAGCTCCCATAGCAATGCCAGCAAAGTAATCACGCAAATCTATACCTGTTATTTTTACGTCTTTTTTCATTTAAACTTCCTTTTTAATTTTGATGCCTGTTGATACCCCATTGATACCCGTCCTGATACCCCTGCAAGGTGCATAAATACTACATTGATACCCCTGATACCCATAAATGCGTTTATAGCCTCGCGCGAGATATGATTAGCATTTTTATTAATAACCATTAATGCGTCACGTGTGCGCGCACGCAATTGGGGTATCAGGGGTATCAACCCTGTAAACAAGCGGTTCTTAGGGGTATCAAAACGGGTATCAACTCTGCATATAGAGGTATCAGGACGGGTATCAATTTTGCATAAGAGGCGATTAGCGCAAAACATAGAATTAATTACTTTCATCTGCAATCCTATTCGTCTCGACAAAATAAGTCGTAAACATATCGCTCTTAGACTTGCCACCATTCATCTCATCGTCTTTCGGGTGCGCGCAATCAACCCCCATCGCCTTTGCGACTAAGAAATCATCGTATTTAGGGATAATGAATGACTTGCGAGACCTTTTTTCTTTGTTGTAGGTGGTAAAGTAATTCTCTTTTTCAGAGTAAGCACCAGATCCACCAAGACTAGCGATAAAACGTCTGTCGTTTCCAGGGTAACGCTCCCCTTTTTTGAAACACCACTTTTGGTAAATCGAAAACAACAACTCAACATCACACGGCATGAATGGAATACCAACATCGCCATCCATCCATTGATGATAGAAAGCCTGTGGCGCATCCAAGTTCAAATAAATTAGGTCTTGCTTCGCATGAGTCATTGGCGGGCTTGAGTTAGGATTAAAACCAGTCAAGTCGACGTTTAGCAAAAACTGATGTAACGCCTGAATACCACCATTATCAATTTCATTTTTAACGTCTTGGTAATAATCCTTTCCACGCTTTTCAGGAGTCCAAACGACCAAATAACGCCTGTCGTTTTTTTCAAGCACGACTGGGTTTAGCTCGTTAGACAGAAAAACAATATTGTAAAAATTCTTTTCGGTATAAGCCGCGATCATCTTCTGGTTAATGCGAACAGTCTTACCCGTTACCATTGTTTTGAGCTTATTCTTGACGTGCGTTCGTTCTTGCATAGCCACAATTTCATCAGCCAAGACAAACAGCTTTTGATCTACCCAGTCGCTGTTGAATTGATCCTCCATTGTGTCTTGCGTGATGAGTGAAAAGTGCTCGCCATATATTTCACCATAGGCACCAAAAAACAAGTTCTTACCTGTCCCTTGTGGACCATGAAAGATAAGCGCTGTGTCTAGCTTTGCGCCTGGATTTTGTATCGGGTAAGCAAGCCACTTAATGATCCACTGGAATACCGCTTGCTCACCATCAACTGGTTTATTTGTTTCTTCTGAGCATAGCGTGAAAAGCAGCCCGAGCAAATGCGAACATCCATCTTCAGGCTTTGCTAGGTTAGCTGGCTTTGTTGGCCAACCCTTCCATCGATTACAAACGATATTACTGTCATTACCTGTCGGATCGAATCCAATTTGATCGCGATAAACTGCCCTGCTCTGCCAGACATGATTTGACTTTATCTCTTCCCATCTAACCTTTGCGGGCAGCAGCGATTGAACCTTCTTCGTTTTAACAACGCTTCTCGTCCACGTATCGTAAACATGGTCGCCTAAATCATCGTCAACATGGATGAAGCGCTGCACAATCTCATCAATCGACATGACCGAAACAGCACGCTTGCGCTCCCCCTCCCCCGTGGCACTATCGCCCGCCGATGTTGCAGGTTTGGGCGCAGGCAGTGCACCCGACAAATAGCGTGCAAGTTGGGCGGTAACCAAGGGAAGCCCGCCTTGAGCGTGAACGTGCAAATCGTTAAAGTCGGTGAGTTTTTCACCGTTGCGAATATCGGTACCCGCAACCATAAAATCAGGCTTGACCCATTCGCCACCAACAGACAAGGCTGCGTTTTGAGCGCTGGTTACGCCTGGATTACCGCTCGTCAAATAGTCGTCATCGGCACAAACAATAAGTTTGCATCTTGGGTAGGCTTCTTTTAACGCTTTCGCAACAGGCGTTAAGTTATTGGCATTAAACGCCACCGCAACAGGCAAGCCAGCCGCCTCGTGTAACGTGGCAGCCGTGGCGTAACCTTCGGCTATTAGTAGGTGTGTTGTTGGCGTTCCGATCAAATGAAAGTGACCTTTCATATCCATGCCAGCGGGGAGAAACTGTTTTTGCGGTAACTTTTGAGCCTTGCGGTTGTACGAGCGAATAAATTGCAAACCAAACAGCGCACCTTTGGCGTCACGAACTGGTACCAGTACCGTGCCATTTCCGTGCGGATCGAACCGAACGCCATGCGCCCAAACCTGTTTCGTCTGCAAATAATCAGAGTCGCCAGCATCGACACAAATCGACAATATGTTTTGTGCCTGAGCGCAAGCGCGTTTAATCTCTGCCTTGCGTCTGTTTTCGGCTTGCTTCATTGCCAGCTTGTGCGCGTCTGTCATTGCCGCACGCTGCTCTGGCGTGATGCTGACCGCTTTATCCCATTCGACTTTGACCGAATTATTATCCGACCCTTTCCAATAGCCAAACGACCCGACAATGTAGGACTTGCCGTCAACAACAAAACTGTGAAGCTTGTACCATCCAGCGGTTTTTCGCTTGTCGTTATCGACTGGACACTTCGCCACATCAACAGCGCATCGCTTCGTTGTTGTTCGGTCAATTTCTAGCGAACCAACAACCAGACCAAAACCTTGAATCTGGTCGATAACGCTATGATAGTTTTCGTAATTAGCCACGTGTTGCCCTTGTTTGGAAGGCTTTGCCTAGAAAAATCCCGCGAGCTTTTACGCCCGCATAAGGGCAAAACCCACAGGGTCCCCAGACGGTTACGCTTGGTTGAATGAAGTCATCATTGATGCAACGCTGTGAGCAACGAGCGCTACTGTTGACAAGAGGGGTGCGGGGATTTTGTGTGGCGGTCATTGAGCAATCTCGCGTATGCGGGCAAGCATGGTGTGCATCGCTTGCTCTACACCACTGATCGTTTGTTCGATGTTGTCTAACTCGCGCGAGGTAATGCGACCATCGGCAAGTGCGTCATCGACTGCCTTGCCCACATCGCCATTGGTACGCCATACACGAGTGACTAACTCAAGGATTGCTGAGTCGCTTGCTGGCATATCGAATGCAACAGGCACAAGCACATAACCGTGATGCTGCGCTAACGCCTGCAAGATGCGGTGGTCGCCAGTCATGGTCATCATCTTGTCGGCTTCGATTAGTGTTAGGTGATGGCTGGTACTATTGGGGTTAACCTTATTGCGCAATACCGCTGGCACGATGCTCATGCGTGGACCTAAGCTTTCGCTACCACCTGGGTAGTCGTGAACGGTGGCGTACATGCTATCTTTTAGGTTCATGGTGCAATCCTGTGGTTAAAAGGTGGAATCGCCGCTTGTGCTAGAATTGAGGTGCAAAACTTTTCTACTAACATTTGCGGTACTCATTCGTTCGTTCCTTCTGACATTGGACGTTGTTGTTGATTGGATTCGCTGGCATCATTGGCTTCAAAGAGATCTGGTCGACTAACGTGCAAAGGAATACCAAGGATCTCAGACTTTTCTTTATACGGTTTAAGTAGTGCTTTCATGGGTAAAATAGCAGAATCGTCTGATATTGCATGTTGTTTGATAGATTCAAAAGAGGCAAAAAATTCTGGAATTAAATCAATTGCCTTAACATTACCAGCCGTTACTTTTTCAATAATGAATGCGTAACGAGGCGGAAGCGATCGCTTTCCACTTTTAATTTGAGTCCAAAACTGATGCTTCATGCCAATTGCTCGACAAAATGCTGCTTCACTTGGGTATAGTTCAATGGCTTTATTTATCATGAAGACGATTAAAGCATAGCTTGTACCGTTAAGTAAAGCATAAATTGCTATCAATACAATTAAAATTTAGCGACAATAAAGCAATGCTTAACAAATACGATGAACAACTAGAAATGCAAATGATTGCGGAGCGCTTAAAAGAAGCGATTAGCAAGTCTGGCATTAAAAAAACAGATATAGCCACAGCGTGCGGGGTCAGCGACCAAGCCGTTACAGGTTGGCTTAAGACTGGTCGTGTCCATAAAAAGCACGTGCCAAAACTAGCAGCGCTTACGGGTGTTTCAACCGATTGGTTATTAACGGGCAAAGAAAGCACAAAGCTATCGCTCTCGACAACATTAAGCTATGACTTATTGGAAGATAATGCTGAGTTGGTTGGGGCATCTAACGAACCAATTTTACACAGTGACGAGGCGATGCTATTGCGCCTATTCCGCGAAATGACCGACGAACAACGGGCTGATATTCTAAAAAACGCGTCGGACACGCATGAGACTAATGAAAGGTTGTTAGCGCAATTGTTGGCACGTAAGAAGGCTTAAAGAATTGTTAAGCATGGATGATGCGCTAATTCGGCTCGAAAGCGTTAACCCTAAGCACGGTCGCACCACGTTAGAAGCTAAAGAAGTGAAGACCGTGCAGGCGGTGACGATGATTGTGCAAGCGAGTAAAGCGCGAACAGTGGCTTAAGCAGCCATTGACCGCTGAACCTTTTCTGCGATTGCTTGCGATACAAAGGCATTAAGGCTCATATCGCCTGCCGCTGCCACTGCTTGGCGATGTAGTTCTGGCGTGGTTCGCACGTTAAATGAACCCTTAAACGGGCAATCTGGAACACGCCCCAACTCTTCACACGACTGCAAATATAAGTCAACCGATGTCTCGAACTCTTTTTTGAGTTGCCCCAAGGTATCTGCCTCATAAGTTACCGTATCACGGATAAATGCTAACTTACCAAACAGTGTATCATCACTTAATTGCGGCTCGATTGTGCCAAGGTATCCCTTGTAATTCAAATAAGTCATAGTATGTCGTCCTTTCTTAATGATGCCTTAACCGCTTTTAATGCGCCGTCTTTGATGTAGTTTTGCGGGTGTGGCTTATGAATCAAAATCATGCTTAGGCTTTCGTGTGTGAATCTAACGCGCGAGCCTGCCATCTCGGTTTGCGTGTAGCCTAATCGTGCTAACAGCGTTACCGTGTCCGACCATTCAAAAGTGTTACCGCTCTGTCTTAACTTGTCTAATAACTTATCTTGCTTACTCATGGCGGCTTCCTTGTTTCTTGTAACTAATTATAGTTAACAACATCTAAATGTGCAACTATTTTCAGTTAAAAAGCACAACAAAGCACACAGCATAAAAAAATATTGCAAAACAATAAAGCAAAGCTTTACTTTTATAATCAAGTTATGCTTTAATTTATCCATCAAGCAATGTTTTGATGTGTTCAGCCCCAGCCGCAGGTGGGAAAACAGCGGCAGTAAACGATGTTGCCTCCTTGGTGTAACAACCGAACCCCTCTCGACAGGCGTTTACAGACAGGCTGGAAAGACAGCCAATTAATAAGAATGGGTACTGAATAACGTTATGTTTTCTAGCCCGCATAGCGTGAAATGCCAACGGTATCCATTCTTATTAAAACAAACACTGAGGTCTTTATGAGCGATCAAATTAAAAAATGCGTCAACCGCGCCACGCCTAATTGGGTGAAGCAACGCGAATCTGATAACGCACTGGACGCTGCGAACAAGGCGGTATTGGTAGTGGCAGCACTGGCTTTTGTTGGGCTTGCTGTTGTGAATACGATTTATTAACAACCCATCGCAGCCATGCGTTAAATGGCAATTAATACGCATAACCATTCGTAACGGCTGAGACGGCAGCCTAATCTAGCCGTCGTAATTTTTTTAGATTAAGTTTTACGTACTACTAAATAGGCGAGTGGTTAGCCGTTTTAATTAATTTATTCCAAGGAAACAACCATGATTACCAATCAAATCTTGAAAGCATTACTCGATAACGCAGCCATAAGCGAAAAAGACGGTCTGACATTCAAAGAGATCCAGTCGTGCACGACAGAGGATTTCACGGTCAAAGTGCTGCAATCGATGCGCGTTGACGGGCTGATTAATAATGCCATGCAAAAAAACCTTAATGCGTGGTGGCTCACCGCCAAAGGCGCTGATATGGCATTAGTGGACGTTGAAACCATGCAGCCAATCCCTGAGCCGCAATATGACCCTCAAGAGGTTGCTTTTGACCAGCACACCGATGCTTTTGTGGTCGAGCAATCTAACGATGCGACAATTACCCACTGCAAAACAGCGCAAATGGCAGCCAATTTAGAAGAGGCAAACGATCGAATTAATGAGCTTCTAATCCTAAACGGCGAGCTTGAAAATAAAATTATGAGTCTAAATGCCTTTATCAGTGTACTTGAAATTGATGTTGAAACTGAAATTATTAAAGAACCAGTCGGTTACCTGTTGGGGGATTCGATCGGTAAAAACCCAGAGCGACCACTACAGCTTTACAGCGAGAATGATGCACTTATAGCAATCAATTCATTGGAACAAGCAAAGACATTCGGTGAGCAATCGTGTTTAGAATCAGCTTACGACTTTGCTGTGTATGCGCTGGTTCCAGTTGGTCATTTTAAGAGCCGCCAAGTGGTTGATTGGGTTGGTGCGTGATGGCAAGCAAGCCAAGTTATCGCGACTTAGAACGCGAAAACAAACGCCTAAACGACAAGATGCGGCTGATTCAGGCGGCATCTATCAAAGCAGCCGAACACTTAACGGGCATGATGGCGAAGAAAGAACTTGCCGTACTGATGCTGGAAAGCGTGAACGAGCAGGCAGCAAACAGCTTAATAACAAAGCACCAACTTTTTCAATGACGACTTGATTGGAATGCGTTAAAAAAGGACAACACACAAGAGCCAACGCTGGAACAGACGCAAACGGCTTTTAGTGAAATTGGTGTAAACGATGTGGCTGCAACCTACCAAGAAATCTACGATGCACAAGAAAAAATTGTGTCTGAAGTGCTTCTGGGGTATGTATTGGCGCTGGAGAAAATAGGATGACATGGACACTGGTATTTTTATGGCTATCGAGCGGTGAATGTGAAGCGCATGGACGGTTTACAAATCACCAGTATTGCGTGAATGCAAAAGTTAAAACAAACCCCGAGCGCGTGCCTGATGCAATGGTGTGCGTGCAAGTTAAGGAGTGATTATGAACAAATACCAACGACCAATTTATGGCGCACTAGCTGGCGGCATACTAAACCAAGCAAAAACAATAATGATGGTTGACGTTTACGACGTGTTAAAAGCCTTTAACGTCACCTGCCCCGCCACTGCCCATGCGATCAAAAAGCTGTTGGCGGCTGGTGAACGTGGGCACAAGGATAAAGAAACCGACTTGAATGAAGCAATTTCAAGCATTCGTCGTGCGATTGAGCTGCAACAAATCACAACTTAGTCAACAGAAACTGTGGATAACATGCCGCATACTGCATTATTTTATTGGGAGAAAATATGACCGATCTATTGCCAGAAAGTAAAGTCGCTGAGATGTTAAACATAACACCTAAAACGCTCAGAAAGTGGCGCTGCATAAAAAAAGGACCAGTGTGGTACACAATAGGAAGGAATCCTATGTACAAGTTAAAAGACATCGAATTGTGGATAGAAAGACAGCGAGTTGTACCGAGCAACAGGCGATAAGCCTGTTATCAAATCCCCTCAAACTTCCCTCAAATCAATCCACACCATTAAATAACAAGTAGTTATAGATAAAAATACCTTCATTGCAAATCAATGAATCTCGGTTCGATTCCGGGTCCGGCCTCCATATTTTAAGT